>DASTET010000770.1:0-3175 GCA_035709445.1 Blastocatellia bacterium
GAAGGCGGAATGGAGCGAGCAGGAGAACTCTCTACATGAATGAAAAACTAGGAGTGGGATTTATCGGGAGCGGGTTCATCACTCGCTTTCATATTCAGTCCTGGGTCGGAGTGCGCGATGCTGATGTGCTCGGCGTCTATAGCCCGAACCGCGAGAATGCTGAAGCGGCGGCGGCATATGCCCGCAGTCTCCGGGTTGGCAACGCGCGGGCATTCGGTTCAATTGAAGAGATGGTCTGCGCGCCCGAGATAGATTGCATATGGATCTGCGGGCCGAACCATATGCGGCTCGATAATATGCAGCGGATACTCGACGGGCTCGAATCGCGTAGAGGGAGGCTGATCGGAGTGGCCTGCGAAAAGCCGCTCGCGCGCAATCTGGCCGAGGCCCGCCGCATGGTTGAGATGGTCGAGAGCGCCGGCGTTCTTCACGGCTATCTCGAAGATCAGATATTCTCGCCCGGCGTGACGCGCGCGAAAGAGATCATCTGGACGCGAGCCGCATCGATTGCGGGACGCCCCTATCTTGCGCGCGCAGCCGAAGAGCATGGTGGCCCGCACAGGCCGTGGTTCTGGCAGGGCGAGCTTCAGGGCGGCGGCGTCTTGAACGATATGATGTGTCATAGCATCGAGGTAGGGCGTTTCATGCTCACACCGCCCGGCGCTCCCCGCTCAAGCATACGCCCCGTCAAAGTCTCTGCGCAGATTGCCAGCCTCAAATGGTCCCGCCAGACTTACGCAAAAACTCTTCAGGAGATGATGGGCGCGGACGTCGACTACCGGAAGAAGCCCGCGGAAGACTTTGCCCGCGCAACGATCAATTACGTCGATGAGGAGGGGAACCCGCTCATTGTAGAAGCGACGACTTCGTGGAGCTATATCGGTCCCGGTCTGCGATTGAGCCTGGAACTGCTCGGGCCAGAGTACTCGCTATCGATGAATTCGCTTGAAAGCGGTGTAAAGCTTTTTCTGAGCCGCAGGATAGAGGGCGAGGCAGGCGAGGACATGGTGGAGAAGCAGAATGCCGAGCACGGGCTGATGCCTGTGGTCGGCAATGAGGCCGCCGAGTACGGGTACGAGGCAGAGAACCGCTACTTTATTCAGTCTTTTCTCGATGGTAAGCAGCCCGAGGAGAGTTTTTACGACGGGCTTGAAGTGACAGAGCTACTGATGACTGCATACATGAGCGCCGAACAGGAACGGAGCATCGAGTTCAAACCGGAAGGGCTTGAGACGTACGTGCCTGCCGTGGCGCGGGGAGAATGGAAAGGCTGAGTTTAATCCGTACGACAACTTTAACAGGAGTAATAAGGGGCATGTCCCAGGGCTATAGCGATCTAATGGATATCCTCGCCGAGGTAAGGCGCAGCGTTGGCGACAACCGGCTTATCTGGTGTGTGTCATCAGATGACTATGAGACCACCGTCTCGCACCGCCGAGGTCTCATACTGGGCGGGGCGTGGTCTCCTCGATTCCTGCGAGACAACGGCGCATTCGGCTGGGAGGTCCCCTGGACCATGTATCTGCGGGCTCCGTCGATACTGATGATCGACAAGGCTGTGGCGCCTATCGCGGAGTGGATTCCGCTGATGGAGGCAAAGGCGCAGGCCAGGGAAGCCCTTCTGGTCGCCACAAAAGAGGTCTCGACCGAGATGCTGCACACTTTTATTATGAATTCCTGGAAGCAGACCCTGGCCTGTTGCGTCATCCGATAAGACGAGGGCCTGCACGGATGGGGATTGCCTACTATGAGTGGACCGTGGGAGTTTTCAGGGGCCCCTCCCAAACAAGCAGAGCTTTTACCGCGAGCGATTGAAGGGTGGGTCCGCCGGACATCGACCGTGTTATTCCCTGCGGCGGACAGCCTCTGGAGTTCGGTCACCACCGATATAGCCGTGATCTCGGTAGGCGGCGAAGACCACGAGGATCAACAGGACCGCCTGCGCTTTCTTGTGAGGAGAATGCAGCAGCCACTTTAGAGGTTTTCCTGAGCCATCCTCAGAGTGCCGGATGGCCTCATGCTCGATGCTTTTTTGCGCCTCAATACCTCACTTTGCCCGTATTAGATCACAGCGATCATTTAGAGTCTGTCATCTTGAAGGAGCCTGGCAGAGGCTTATCGAATACTGCCGCTTTCTATTCATTATTTAACTTTTCGCATCGTTTTTGGCATCGCCCTTGCCACGAGATTTTTATGTTAACAGAATTGGCTTACATTACTGCTGAAACAAGTTTTGCTGCAAAGCCTAGAGTGACCTGCACAAGGTGCAAACGAGGCTTTGAAGCAGGCGAATTGCTCAGATGCGGTCTTTGCCCCAAACAGGTCTGTCCGGGCTGCGCCGTCAAACGGTACGGCAAGAAGTTCTGTTCAGACCATTGTATGTTCTATTTCGGCCTGGATGACTCTGACTCGTTTTAGCCTTGTTTAGTATTGGCAATCTCATCAGGACAAGAGACTGTTGACTTGCCCTAAGCGTCTTTTAACTTGCCGGAAAGCCAGTGGAGTATATTCAGGAGGAATTGAGGATTCTGTTTTGCAATCGGCGCGTTCATTCCCATAGGGTTGCGGTTCGGTCCGGCGAGTTGCGCCGAAAACATCGCCGCCTCTCCAAACACGGCCACACGCCCCTTGCCAAAACGCATGACTGCGCCCTGATACCAGCCTTTCACAGGGATTCGAGGGGTCTCATCGGTTATCTGCCCTGCAACCGTAGTCATGAAAGATACGACGGATGCTCCCAGGATAAGCAGAGGCCGGGCATCGCCTTCTATCTGAAACGCCGAGCCGGTGAATGTTGCTACCGAGTCTATCTTCTCATTATCTGCCCGGCCCCTCGTGATCGGATGCTCTTTGAGCGATCCGTCAGATAGCTTGAATAAGATCGGCCCCCTCACCTTCTCATCTACGGCATAGCCGTTGGCGAATTTGATCCCAAAAGCCGAAGCCAGATTTTCGACCGCCCCCGGAAATGGCATGTGGTCGGCAATCAAAAAGAGCGAGCCGCCGCCTTTCACCCAGTCACGTACAGCCATGACCTCTTCGTCCGAGAAGGCGGGCGGCGTAGGAAGTGTCCAGTCTGTCCGGTTGCGTTCGGCCAGGGGGTTGGCAATAACGAGAATCTTTCCGCGACTGAGCGAGGCTTTACTAAACTGCGCGCGCGATGCCTCGACAACGT
>DASTET010000771.1:0-5635 GCA_035709445.1 Blastocatellia bacterium
CGAGAGTGACGCCACGGGCAGATAGCTTGCCGATCTCCGTATAGAAAGGATGGCTCTGAGGCACATCGGCGAAGGCAGCGCCCTGAAGCACGGTGAATGTCAGACCTGCAACTGTTATGGAGCCGCTACGAGCAGAGGTCGTCGAGTGAGAGGTGACCGAGTACTGGACAGTGCCGATGCCTGTGCCTGAATCTCCGGAGGTGATCTGGATCCAGGGATCGTTAGAGACGGCGGTCCAGTTGCAGTCGGGAGTGGTGGTGACGGTGAAAGAGCCAGCCCCGCCGTTTGCGGCAAAAGACTGGCTCGATCTGTCAATAGTGAAGAGGCAGCCTGATGCCTGGTTTGTGGTAAATGTCTGATCTGCGATTGTGATCGTGCCTGTGCGGGCCGGGCCTGAGTTTGCCGCGACCAGATAGAAGATCGTCCCGCTGCCCGTGCCTGTGTGACCCGACGTGATCGTTATGAAGCTGTCGTTGCTTGTAGCCGTCCAGCTACACCCGGCCTCGGTCGTCACGCTGAGATTGCCGCTCCCGCCTGCCGCGCCAAAACTCTCGCTCTGAGGCGCGAGCGAGAAAGCGCAGCCCCCGCCCTGAGTGACGGCGACGGTCTGACCTGCGACGGTCATAGTCCCCGCGCGAGCAGGTCCGGTATTGGCCTCAACGGAAAAGAACACAGACCCGCTGCCTGCGCCGCCGCCCGATGTAATCTGAATCCATGAGTCGTTGCTCGTTGCAGTCCAGTTGCAGCCGGATGTTGTCGTAACCGAAACGCTGCTGCCTCCTCCGGCCGGCGAGATCATCTGGCTCGTGGGAGAGACGACGAAGTTGCACGAGCCGTTTATGGGAGTGCAGGGAGAGAACTCCGAAGAGTTGCCCGCAGGGTCGGTCGCAAGGGCATTGACCCAGCCGCCGACAGGTGTGATCGGTATGTTGACGTCAATCGGAGCATTGCCGCTCGCGTCAGTAGTGAATAAGAGCGGAAGGGAGTTGAGCAACTGTTGATTCTGACCGGGGTTCGAGCCCGAGCACTCGGAGCTAGAGAAGAACTGGACGAAGAAATCTGTGTTCGGCGTGGAGTTGAGATTGCCGACGATGTGTATATTGCCGGAAGCGAAGGTGACCATAGTGAGAATGGGGAAGTTCTGGAGGTTGTTCGCCCCTATGTCAGGGTCGGCGGCGTCGTTAGGAGTAACACCGGCATCGCCGATGTCTATGCCAAGCATGGTATTAGTGTGAATAGAGTTGCGCAGAATAGATATCTCTATACCGGGATTGGCAGCGGCGAAGTTCGGGACGTTGACGCCGTTACGTGCGTTGCAGGCGATAAGGTTATCAATGATGATGTGAGTGACCGAATCGCTGTTGATAAAGACGCCGTCGCGCAGATTGCCGAGGCAGCTAACGCCGTCGGCGGCAGTGCCTATGAAGTTGTTCTGGACGGTGATGCCTGTGGCTCCGCCCGCAGTATTCAACCCTATAGAGACGCCGTGACGACCGTTAGCGGAGATAATATTGCGCGCATCCTCCGTAACGCCTCCGATGGTGTTGTTTGGAGCCTGGGTGGTGGTGACGCCGTTGAGCCCGTTGCCAAGTGCCGCAGTCCCGGTAAAGTCTGTCCCTATGAAATTGCCCTGTACGCTGTTGCCGATTGCAAGCGGCGTATCTATAAGTACACCGCTCAGCCCGTTGCCGGATATTACGTTGCGCGCCCCGACCGTTGTGCCGCCGATTACATTCCCGGAGGCCATCGCGCCCTGGACTGAGCTGATGATCACTCCATTCTCAAGGTTGCTCAGACTGGCTGTGCCGCTTACATCCGTCCCGATGAAATTCCCCTGCACCAGGTTTCCTGCCCCGCCGATAAATACACCGTTATTGTTGTTCCCCGATATAACGTTGCGGCTGCCGGGCGCGGTCCCTCCGATAAGGCCGTTGGCGCCCGGCTCAATAAAGATTCCATTGCGGTTTCCCAGGGCGGCTGAGCCCGTTGCGTCTGTCCCTATGAAGTTGCCCTGCACAAGGTTTCCCGTCGCGTTGCCGCCGCTTATGCGAATGCCTACCGAATCGGGGGAGGTCGGGCTGTTGCTGGAAATAACATTGCGCGCCCCCGCCGCCGTTCCCCCTATAGTGTTATTGGGCGTGTCGAAGAGTTGCACGCCGTCGCCCACATTCCCGAGCCCTTCAATTCCGTTGGGGCGAGGCCCTATGAAGTTGCCCTGCGCAAGGTTTCCAGTCGCGTTGTTTCCCTCGATGGTCATTCCAAGTGTGTTGCCGGATATAGTGTTGCGAGCGGCAAAAGCGGTCCCCCCGATAGTATTGTTGGGCGTTTCAATAATTCGCATTCCCACGCTGTGACCAAAAAGACCTGTCCCGGAAATATCTGTGCCGACGATGTTGCCTTCAACGATATTTCCTCCAATAGAAATCAATCTGATGCCGGCAGTATTTGCAAACCCGTCGCCATTGATAACAAACCCCCGGATCGTGCTGTTTCCCCCGCTGAGAATAATGCCGTTTATAGCTCCCACATTCTTTATTGTTATGATCGGCGTGCCCGCAAACCCTGGCTGCGTGGTTGCGTCTATCATCACAGGCTCGGTCGCTGTCGGCAGTTCGAGCGTCTGGTTGATCGTGTGAGGCCCCGGTCCGGGGATGTTGAACGCTATCAGGTCCGCTCCCGGCGTCTCGTTCGCATCGAGTATCGCCTCAAACAACGACCCTGCCCCGAACCCGTTCGTGTTCGTCACGGTGAATGTCGCTCCTGGCTGGCTCAAAAGTACCGAGGGGCTGCTCTCGCCGCTCCTGAGTATCACAAGGTCGCCCTGCGCATCTCCATTCAATCTCATCTCAAGCGCGGCGACCGGCTCTCCCTCGACGTCGAGATCTGCTGAATCCTCGCTCCCGATTACGCGAAGTCGTCGAGCAGCTTCATCAATGACCGTAAGCGCGTCTTTAGCCGATGCCGCTCGCAGTTTGACAAGGTCCCGTGCGCCCGGCCATCGCTGAGCGGCCATCTCTTCGATGTTCCATTTTGCCCCCGTGCGGCTTGATATATAGACCGTGCCGTCTTCTGACAGCAGGGCCATCTCCAACCGGTGATCTCCTCGAAAATCTCCGGCTCTCATCGACCGGAGCTCGAACCCGAGCTCTTGCTCGCTCAGCCGGGCTTGCCCGACAGACTTCTGCTCTCGCTCGTCGAGCGACAACTTTCTATCCCGTCCGTGAACTATGATCAGGCTGCTGCTGGCAGCGACGGCAAGGTCTATCAGGTGATCTTCATCAATCTGGCCGAGCGCAAGCGATGCGGCGGGGGCAGGCAAAGCTATCTCTTCCGGGGCTGCTTGAAGCGCGCCCTGCGGTCCTTCGAAGACAAGCGCGCTCGCGCCGTCAACGGTTTCAACCGCGACGACGATGTCTTCGAGCCCGTCGCGCCGATTCATTTCCCCGGCGATCATAGAAGTGAGCCTGCCCGGCAGCGATATCGAGCGAGGATTGGCGAACTCGCCCCGCCCGTTTCCGGAATAGAGGTAGATGCTGTTTGCGCGCTCGGAGGCTGCGACCAGGTCACGATGACCGTCTGCGTCGAAATCGCCCGCTACGATAAGAGCGGCAGGCTCCGGCGTCGAAAACAACCAGGCAGGCGCTAGAAAGGGCGAGTCGGTGAATGCGCCCTGAGCCTTGCGGAGCCTGGCTTCAGGAGAGTTGGGATAGATGGCATCGACGTTGCCCCTGTAGACTGCGATGACGCCGCCGCCGCTGACTTCGTAACCGCAGGCGAGGTCTGCCACGCCGTCTTCATCGAAATCATCCGAAGCGAGCGATAAAGGATATACTTTGGCGGATTCAAGCTTCCGGCGGAGCATGTCATTGCCGGAGAAAGCCGTGATCATCTCGCAGCCGTCGGCAAAGTTGATTAGCGGGCGACCCCTGCCCGAAGCATGAATGCCGACACGCTCGCTCAAGCGGGCGCGGACCGGCGGAGATTCGGCGGATAGAACCTCAGGCTGAAAGAAGCGGGCTGTCCCGGTTGAGAATGCGATATAGAGCAGAAGGACGGCGAGCGGTTTGATTCTTGAAATCAAGAAAGCCATAGCGCGGGGCCTCTCTTTGACAGGATAGACCGGCAACTGGCTGCGATCGGAGTCGGCTGCCTAATGTCGCTTGCGGCAAACATCGCGGCGCTGTGGCATTATGAAGGGCCTGATATGAAAGTCACTAAAGGCGCGCGGAGAGCCGCTTTCAGCCAGCCGCATTCTATTCCGGCTTGAACACAGTGTCAACCAGTCGATCTGACACGAATCCAGGCCGGTTATTAAATTCATATGATCTATCAAAACCGATTACGGACGGGCCTGAGAGAACGGATTCACGCCGGACAGACAGTTTGATATCTTTTTGCCCCGTCCGTATTCAGAGATAATGATACCGGGTTCGCATCACGCCCGCTTTCTTTGCAAGCCGGGGGCTAATCGGTTAGGATTCTGGTCACGATTGTGGACCTGATCGAAAGGGCAGTCAGAGTAAGAGGCGATGAGAAAGATAGTCGAGTGCATCCCTAACTTCAGCGAGGGCCGCCGCACGGAAGTGATAGACAGTATAGTCGCGGCCATAAAAGCGTCTCCCGGCGCCGTGTTGCTCGACAGGGAGTCGGACCCGAATCATAACCGCTCCGTCGTAACCTTCGTCGCCACGCCCGAGCAGGCCGTCGACGCCGCTATCGCGGCGGCAAGGACCGCCGCCGAGCTCATAGACCTGAACAAGCACAAAGGCGAGCACCCGCGCATGGGGGCGACCGACGTCATACCTTTCGTTCCCATATCGGGCGTCGGCATGGACGAATGCATAGCCCTCGCGAGAGAGTGCGGCGAGAGGATGTGGCGCGAGCTATCGATCCCGGTCTATCTCTACGAGAAGGCCGCTACCCGACCCGAACGCGAGAACCTCGCAACGGTTCGCAAAGGCCAGTTCGAGGGGATCCGCGACGAAATAGCGACTATCGAAGCGCGCCGGCCCGATTTCGGTGAGGCCCGCGTTCACCCCACGGCGGGGATTACGGCCGTCGGCGCGCGGCCCCCGCTGATCGCCTACAACGTCAACCTGGGAACGGCTGACGTGGAGGTGGCAAACAAGATCGCGCGCGCGGTTCGGCATCAGACGGGCGGGCTCAGGTATGTGAAGGCGCTCGGATTCGAGCTTAAAGATCGCGGGATAGTTCAGGTCTCGATGAACATGGTCAACTACGAAGGGACGCCGCTTTTCCGCGCGTTCGAGATGATCAAGCGCGAGGCCGACCGGTACGGCGTGCCTGTCGTCGGATCGGAGATCGTCGGGCTCGTGCCTCAGCAGGCACTCAATGCGGTCGCCGATTTTTATCTTCAGCTTGAAAACTTCAGCCAGGACCAGATACTCGAGCACAGGCTACAGTCGGCGCTGGAGGTGGAATAGTGAGCGAGACGGCAAAACAGGATACGACCGATCTTTTGTCTTCGACAGGCAGCTTCGCAGACCTTGTTGCGGAAGGGACGCCCTCGCCGGGCGGCGGCAGCGTTTCGGCCTATTGCGGCGCGCTCGCCGCTTCGCTCGGACAGATGGTCTGCAACCTGACCATCGGCAAGAAAAAGTACGAGCAGGCGGAG
>DASTET010000772.1:0-3464 GCA_035709445.1 Blastocatellia bacterium
GGCGCAATACCTTCGGCGTGTTGCTGGCCTCCGACAACGCGCCGGGCGATTTCAGCGAGGAAGAGAAGAACGACCCTGAGAATTTCAAAGAGATCGCCAGGTTCATAGACAAGAACGCCTATATCGGCGTGCTTCGCGTAAAACGCGATATAGGGCAGGAATCGAGCCTCGGGCTGATCGGAACCACATACAGTTTCATCGAGAAGCACAACCATCTTGGCGGCGTCGATGGGCGATTTCGTCTCGACAAGCAAACCGTTCTCAGCTTTCAGGTCCTCGGCACGAACTCGCGTAATTTCTTTTACGACCCGGATAGAGACCAGAGCATCTACCGTACGGGAAATGCGGTTGCCTATAGCTGGAACTATGACTACACGAGCAAGAACTTCGGATATTTTGTCGGCGGCGAAGGCCGGACGCGCGATTACCGGGCCGATGTAGGGTTTACGACGAGGACCAACACCAATAACCAGAGCTTTTTTCTCCGTTACAGCACGGACCCTAAGCCTAAAGCGAAGCTCATATTTTTTCGCATAGTAAGCTTCAATAATCTCTCGTATGACTGGCAGGGTCGTCTGACCAATCGCTCGAACGGGTCCGAGGTAGGACTCTCGTTCGCCAAAAACACGTTTGTCGGCGGGGGCGGCCAGGTGGGATATGAACGAATCTTCGAGGAAGAGTTCGGGCCGAAGAGGGGCCTGACGCGACAGGGCGCATTCTCCGGCGATAACTCTGAACGGTCGACAAACCCTTCAAGCATCTTCATGTTTATTGAATCGAACCCGACAGATAAGTTCTCCGTCTTCGCGTTCACGGGGCGCAGGCTCAACATCTTCGATTTCGATTTCGGGGCGGGCCCGCGTTATCCCCGCGTTAGCCCAGCCGCGCTGAGAGACCCGGATGCGCCTCTCGATCCGGGCCGCGCGAACGCTTTCGATATAGAAGTCGGGTTTAATTACAAGCCCGTCGCGGCGTTGAATGCTTCGCTCGATTACGAACGCACTAGGCTCACCCGCAAAGACACAGGCAGGACCGTTTTCGTCTCGAATATATATTCGTTGACCTCTACTTTCCAATTTACGCGATTCACGTTTGTCCGCGCGAGGCTCGATTACGACACACTCGGGTCAACCCTTCGCGGGCAGTACCTTTTCGGCTGGACCCCTAATCCCGGGACCTCCTTCTATCTGGGATATAACGACGATCTGAATTACAACGGCTTCAGCCCGTTTACTAATCAATATGAGCCGGGCTTTCGCCGCAACGGCCGCACCTTCTTTATTAAAACATCGTATCTGTTCCGTCGCAGCATTTAGAGGCGTATTTAAGCGGGCGGCAAAAAAATAAGATAGCGTTAACGGAGTTCGGCTGTGGCTCGTCTTAACAGCTGGACAATCAGCAGGACAAAGGCGCCCGCAATCGTTAAACCAGGCTCATTTCAAGGAGGTAGCAGTCGTGATGAAGCGTTTTTCGATTCTCTTTCTTATCATCCTGCTAACCTGCGGCTCGACGGCTCTCGCCGGAAGCGCCCCGCCAGATGTGTCGGGGTCCTGTAGCCAGAGCGATAAGGTCGGTCAGCGTAAATGGATTATAGGAGGCAGCCGCCTGGGGGTGAGGCTTCAGCGACTGACTCCACAGCTTGCGGAATTCTTCGGTCTCTCAAGGCCGGCAGGCGCTCTTATCTCGTGGGTCGAAGATGGCTCGCCCGCTCAAAAGGCCGGGCTCCTAGCGGGTGACGTTATCCTCTCCGTGGGCGGTGAGCGTGTTGAGGACGCCTCCGACGCGACATGGACGATATGGCGCAAACCGGATGGCCCCGTCGAAATCATTGTGATGAGGGACAAACAGGAGAGGACATTTACCGCCGAGCTTGAGAAGGGAACTCGGGTGTTGCTCCTCACGCCGCGCCAGATAAAGGTGTTAGGACTTACTCCGCGGCTTGCGATCCCTGCGTTTAAGTTCAGGCCGCCGCTCTTTAAGCACAGGCTTTTGACACGGCCCATAACCCGCGTTCGTCCGCTGCGTGTGGCGAAACCCTTTAAGGAACGACCAAAGATCAAAGTACGCCCCACACGCGTCAAGCGCGGCACAGTCCTGCTCTGATCGGGTGAAAAGATATGGGGCGCAGGTAACAGGGCCTGCGCCCCAAAGGCCGATCATCTCAGGCTAAATTCAACTCTGATCGTTAAACAGGATTCTTCAGGAACGCTGTCTCGCATGGTAGGGCGGAACCTCATCTTATAAGCGGCCCTGAGCGCCTCTTCGTTCAGCCCGTCGTGCAGGCCCTCAATTATTCTCGCATCCTTTACCTTGCCGTCAGCGCCGACGAGTACCTCCATTTTGACAAGGCCGCTCACCTTGTTGACCCGCGCCTGTTCCGTGTAGTTCGGATATACCCTGTTTATAAGCCTCGCCTTTTGTACTCGCCCCTCTCCGGCCGGACCGACCCCAGAGGGCGGCTCGCCTGCGGGACCGACGCCCTCAGGCGGGCCGGGCATGCTCTCAAGTATCCTGGGAAGAGGAGTGGGTGGCACGGAGCCCCAGGTCTCCCCGTTCTCAAAGACAACCCCCAGAAGTCTTATCCTTAGAGAGTCGAGACTCCCCGGGATCGCCAGATAAGAGAGGCGGTAGCGTGTCGGATCACGATATACGAACGTCGCATGCGGGGCGACTATTGCGGCATCCATCATCTTGTAGCCGATCGAGCGTGACGCGGTGCTGCTGATCGAGATCATCAAAGCCTTTATGACCCGCGATGTGTTGTTGACCATCGTGATCGACGGCTTGATCCAGTATGTAAAGTTCTTATCGCCGGACGAGGTCGCGCCCTCAAAGGCCGTCGCCTTAACGCTCGCCTGTGTGATAGAGACGGGAGAGCCTTCGACATTGATAAATTCTATCTGCGTATCCGGTGACATCTCTAACAATTCTATTGTCTTATTAGACGGCCTCAATTGAGGCGGAGGTGGGGGCGGTGGAGGTGGAGGAACCTCGCCCCATTTCCCGCCATCTTTAAACATCACGCCAACCACTCTTGCCACCCAGGATTCAGGGCTGCCGCTGAGCGAAAGAAATGTCAGGTTATTCTCCCAGGCGTGATAGGTATCGTATGGATCGAGAGGTGGATTGAACATCCCCAAATGAAAGCCGCTCTCCCCGGTCGAATCGGCTATCTCAAGCACAAAGCCTGACATCTTTCGATCGGTCTTGTTTGTCAGGTTCATCTGAGGGCGCACCGCATACCTGTCCGATGTCTGTTCGAGCCTGACCACCTTGAAACTGGCGTCTGTGATGAGGAGAGGAGCGTCGTTTGAAATATCGATGCGCATATAGATTGGCGGAGCCTCTTTTAACCTTTCGCGAAGGTTAGCGTCCTGGACCAGCTCCGGCTCCAGGCTCAAAACACCGCCCGGCACTCCGCCCTCGACTCCTCCGGGCACTCCTCCTTCAACCCCTCCCGGCAC
>DASTET010000773.1:0-2394 GCA_035709445.1 Blastocatellia bacterium
TTGAGAAATTCGCGGCGATGAGCCAGACTCTTCTGGTGAGCAGTACGACTTGAGAGTTTTCGGAGGGGCTTTGATGAAGCTATACAGATGGGAAGACATGAAAGAGGAGCCGATAACTGACCTTCTCACGCGCAGGTACATCTCCGGCGACCAGATGACCCTGGCCCGGTTCTTTCTAAAGAAAGGCTGCTATGTTTCTGCGCACAGCCATGAGAACGAGCAGATGTCGACTATCTTAACCGGCGCGCTAAAGTTCGTAATCAACGGCGAGGATGTGATCGTAAAGGCCGGAGAGACCCTTTATATCCCTCCCTTCACCGAGCACAGCGCAGAGGCCCTCGAAGACACCGACGCGCTGGACGCATTCTCTCCGGTCCGAAGCGACTGGGTCGACGGGCGAGACGGTTATCTGCGCGGCAACACTGAGTGATTTCTCGATATGGAGCTTGGGCTGAAGGGTAAAATTGCTATAGTCACGGCCGCTTCGAGCGGGCTTGGCAAGGCGACCGCCCTTGAGCTTGCATATGAAGGAGCAGCGGTCGTCATAAACTCCCGCCGAGAAGAAGCGATAGAGAACGCGGCTGAAGAAATAAGGGCGCGGACAGGCGCCGAAGTTCTCGCCGTTGCCGGGGATGTGACAATCGCAGATGATGTTCGGCGTCTTGTCGTGCAGACGCGCGAGCGATTCGGGAGCGTCGATGTTGTGGTTGCGAACGCGGGGGGGCCTCCCTCCGGCTACTTCGCCGACTTCGACATTGACGATTACCGACGGGCGATAGAGCTTAACCTTCTCAGCACTGTGAGCCTCTGCCGTGAGGTCGTGCCGCTCATGAGCGAGCGTGGATGGGGCCGCGTGGTCGCGATCACTTCGGTCGCTGCAAAGCAACCGATAGATCATTTGATACTTTCGAATACTGCGAGAGCGGGTCTGCTGGGGTTTTTTAAGTCTCTTTCACAACAGGTGGCCGCCGACGGGATCACTGTCAACACGGTCTGTCCAGGTTACCACCTGACCGAGCGGCTAACGGGGCTCGCATCGCAGACGGCTCAGAAGGAAGGTCTGCCCGTCGAAGCGGTATTGAGAAGGTTCGCAGTCTCGACTCCAATGAAGCGTATAGGCGACCCGCGCGAGTTCGCCGCGTTTGTAGCCTTTCTCTGCTCCGAGCGGGCAAGCTATATCACCGGAACAGTCACCCAGATTGATGGTGGAGTATACAGGGCGCTATATTAGATGTCGTGACAAGCACCTGCGAAGTAAAGCTGCGCGATTATAGACTCTCCGACTTCGAGCGCCTGTACCAGATCGACCATACCGCCTTCAGCGAGGATATCGCCTATTCCCACCTTGAGCTTCAGTATTACATATCCTCTCGTTCGTGCAGGACAGTTGTCGCCGAAGATGGAGAAGAGATAATCGGATTCGTGATCGGGTGCTACGAACCGAGGAGGCTCGGCCACATCATAACCATCGACGTCATCCCCCACCGGCAGCGGCAGAATGTTGGAAGCCTTCTGCTGAATGAGATCGAGCAATGGCTGTGGCAGAAGGGAGCAGAAGCTATTTACCTTGAAACGCCGGTTGACGATCAGGGCGCACGCGGGTTCTACGATAAACATGGCTATTTTATTCTTGAGAGGTTCGAGGATTATTACCCCGGCTCGCTCGACGCTTTCTTGATGATGAAGACGCAGAAGGACTAAGCGATGCTCGCGCGTCATACTTGTGACAGAAAAGCTTCTCGTGGTAGTTTGACCTCGTGGCGTTACACGTTATTAGTTTTGGAGCGCAATAATGAAAGTCGAAACAGGGGTCATAGCAGCAGCCGGTTCCGGGACCCGCATGCTCCCGGTAACGCTCGGATACCCTAAAGAGCTATTGCCGATAATCAACAAGCCTGCCATCCAGCTCATCGTCGATGAGTACATCGATTCAGGGCTAAAGAAGATCATCATAGTGACCGGCGCGAACCCCGACCCTCTTCACAGGCAGTATGACCTCTCGAATCTCCCTCCCAGAGGCAAATACAGGGCGCTTGACGAATTCGTCGATAAGCTTTCAGGGATAGAGATAATCTTCGAGCCGCAAGAAGGGCCTTATGGAAACGGGACCCCTCTGCTCGTAGCACGCCCTCATCTCTCCGATAATGAAGGGTTCATCTACTCTTACGGGGATGACATCCTAAATACTAAAGTGCCTTTTGCGCGCCAGCTCATAGACAAGCACGAAGAGTCAGCCTTTCTTGTAGTTGGGACACAGCCCGTTCCGTGGGAAGATGTGGTTCGGTACGGCATTGTCCAGCTAAAAGAGGGGACCGACTTCGACGAGATAGAGGATGTCATTGAAAAACCCTCGCGCGAAGAGGCCCGCTCAAACCTCGTTATGTTCGGGCGTTT
>DASTET010000774.1:0-3190 GCA_035709445.1 Blastocatellia bacterium
GAATAGCCGAACCCTGCGCCGAGACTTATCCGCCGGGTGAAGAAGCTTGATGTCATCCAGTCGAAATCTCCGCTCATGCTCCCCCGGCTGCCGAACGACTGGCTCCCCTGAAGTGTGTGGTTCTCGTTGAGCTTTATGATCGCGCCCGTAGTCAGCGTCATCCCAGGCGGCGTCTCTACGAGCCTGCTCCTGTCGGTCAGGCTCGTGATGACAAGGTTACGGGTTCTTGTGAAGTTCCCGAACAGGCGTAGCCGGTTGAGCTCTCTTGTCGCGTTAATGAGAGTGTAGTCGCTGCTTCCGCCGAGCGTATTCGAGGTATGCGTGCGAGTCAGCAGCAGAGTGGGAAGCCATTTCGATGAAGGCGTGATGCTGGCCGTCCCCGTTATAGAGCGATCCGTCTGATCGTCACGATCGAGTCGCTTTACGGAAGAGCCGGTGATCGAAGCGCCGAACGAGCGAAACGGTCGCCAGCTCATCCCGCCATGCGCGAGCCTCACGGGATTGAATGCGCCCGTGGCCTGCGGGTTGAGAAAGTTCGGGCTTATATGCGCGAAGCGGCCCTGGAGCGAAAAGCTCCGGGTCAGGTTGAAGACCTCCGATACATCCACGACCGCCGCGAAACCATCCGCGCGCTGCTTATCCGAGGTAATTCCGTTGAAGCTTCCCGCCGCCACATCGCCCAGGAACTGATGCCGCTCGTTTGAATACTTTATGCTGCCTGTCGCCATCCGACCCGAAGAGTGAGGCCCGCTGAAATACATCCCCCCCGTCGAAAATGACAGAAAAGTCGCGCCTGAAGGCTTCAATGCAGAAGGCCCGAACGTCGCATAAGAGCCGAACCCATTTGTGTCAAAGGACAGATCGAACCGCGACCTGTTATCGAAAGGCTGGCCTGCAAGCGGGCCGTCTATGACAGAAGGCAGCACCCCGGAGCTTGAGCGTCCCGCAAAGGCGGTCAGCCGCGCGCCCCCGTAAGGGCGCTGGACGAGCGCGCCACGAACAGTTGAAGAGAGAAAAGCCAGGTCGTTGCCCGTCCCGAAGTCCCCTGCGATAAGTCGCCGCCCGTCCGCAGTGTCAAAGGTGAATGTGCCCCTGCGATAAATCAACGGCTCATTTCCCGTGCCGCCGTCGAGATTCGTAACCAGCGCGAACCGGCCATCGGCTATCCGCCCGGTGGCGTTGATGGCCAGGTTCTGGTAGTAGGACGTCGAATAGAGGTTGAGGTTGTACGCATAGTCCACCTGATATAGCTCCCAAGGAGCATGATTTACTACTGTCCTCGACGATCTGCTCCTGCCGCGCGTGATCCTGACAGCACGCTGACCTTCGTCGACCATTATGGAGACATCAAGGAGCGGGGCCACTATCTCTACCGGGAGCATAAGCTCTTCTGGATTCGGGGAGAAGATGATATCGGCGGTGCTGGAGACAGCAAGTATGACGGCCCCATCTTCTCGCACCTGGCTTAACTGGGCGTTGAACTCGGCAAGCACGCCGGTCTGGCGACGCACCTCTACAACGCGCGATGAGGGGTTGACTATAATCTGATCGCCGAGCGACCGGGCGATGCTGACAACGGGAAGAAAGATGCGATTGCCGCGCACCTGCGGAGAGCTGAACGGTCCTGTGAGCGGCCTGTCGCCAACGAGTATGGTCGCGCCGCGAGGAAGAATTCGCTCCTGTTGCTGGGCGGCCTTCTTTTTCTCTTCGTCAGTTTCCGGCCCTTCGCCGGACGAGCCTGCGCCGTCCTTTGTCGATTTGTCTGAGGATTTATCGTTCTTGTCACGGCTTCGGTGGTCTTTGCCCGTTTTGTTATTGCTTGTGTTATCGTCCATAAGAGCCGGACGAGCCTCTGCTAAGACGAGGGGGGCCAGAGACAGGACGAGCGCGCAGGTTGCTCTGATGATCCGTGGTATCCGCATAGCCGAAGGCTTGAAAGATTAAGTTTTCTAGAGGCCAAACACTGCGGGGGAATAACTGAGAGTACCTGGATTATAAGCAAGCATACCCGTATCAACAATAGTTTTCTCCTGTCTATTTCCTCGTTTGGGGAACTGCGCGGGCCGGTATCCGGCTCATCGCAGAACGATTTTCGAAGGCAGCTTCAAACGGCGGCCGCGTGGTATAATCGAGGCGAGTTATCTTTCAAGGAACATCAGGAGGAAGCGTGTTAAGATCGGTGATATCCCTGATTGTTTTGATGTTGATCGCAGTGGCCTCGCTCTCCGGAGAGGCTCGTCCGGCTCAAGAGCAGGACGAGAATGATCCGGCATCCGCGAAGGCTCTCATCGACCAGGCGATCAAGGCGCGCGGAGGCGCCGCTTACCTGGCCGTTCAAACGATTATAAGCCAGGGGCAATATACTCAATTCGAGAAAGGAATATCCGGGCTCCCGCGCAGCTTTATAGATTACATAGTCTATCCGGACCGCGAGCGGACCGAATTCGGCAAGGGCGATGACAAGTTCATCCAGGCCAATTCGGGCGGCAGCGGATGGGTCTATGATGCTCCGCAGAAGATGATCCGCGATCAGACAGATGAGCAGATCAAGAGCTTTCAGCAGGGGATCCGCCACGACCTTGAGAACCTGCTGCGCCATAGCTGGCAGGAGCCCGGCGCGAAGCTCGTTTATCTGGGTCGTCGCGAGGCGTGGAAGAACACCTTCTCTGAAGCGATCCGTATAGATTTTGCGGATGGAAACTCGGTGACGCTCCACTTCGACACGCGCACTAAGCTGCCGCTTATGATCGAATATAAGTCGGTGAGCGGAGACAAAACGACAAACGATCAGACCCGCTATTTCCGCTGGGTAGATTTTGGCGGGATAAAGTTCGCAACCATACAGGACTTTTACCGCGAGGGTCAGCAGACCGGCCGCGTAAATTTCGATACGGTGCGTTTCAACGAGCCCGTTCCCGAAAAGCTGTTTGTAAAACCGGCCAGCATCAAAGAAGTGAAGTGATTTAGAAGCCAGAAGCCAGAATCTTATTGAAACCGATTCTGACTTCTGGCTTCTGGCCTCTGATTAAGCCACGGTTATCTCTTTGGCGAGGTAAACATCCTGAATGGCGTTCAGTATCTCGACCCCTTCTTTCATAGGCCGCTGGAACGCTTTGCGCCCCGAGATCAAGCCCATCCCGCCTGCGCGTTTGTTTATCACCGCTGTGCGGACCGCCTGCTGAATATCGTT
>DASTET010000775.1:0-3915 GCA_035709445.1 Blastocatellia bacterium
GATACTGACGCTTACAACCAGTATGAAGGCAGCGCCGGCATACCGGTCGGGGGCGCTTTTCGCCAGGGTGCGCTCGCTTATTACCTCGGAGACGGGACGAAGCTGCTCTTTTCGGATTACATAACGCCTGAAAGCCGCGTCCTTATCCGCCGCAACGTGCTTGAGCGGTCTCGCTACATCGCCCCTTTCCTTCTATTCGATGATGACCCGTACATCGTCATCAGCCGCGAAGGCCGGTTGCTCTGGATGATCGATGCGTTCACGCATTCGACCCGTTATCCATACTCCACGCCGTATCAAACGTCGGGCCGGATGGTCAACTATATTCGCAACTCGGTCAAGGTCGTCATAGACGCTTATGAAGGCGATGTGAAGTTCTATGTCTTCGACGCGGAAGACCCTATCATACGGTCCTATCAGAGCATCTTCCCGAACCTGTTTCTCCCGTCGAGCGAGATGTCCGAAGACCTGCGCGAGCACATCCGTTATCCCGAATTGCTTGCGGCGACGCAGGCGCGCGCCTACACGCTCTATCACATGACAAACGCGCAGACCTTCTATAACAGGGAAGACCAGTGGGCGATACCTGCAATAGATGCGGCGGGCCGCCAGGGGGTAGAGCCGCAGCCCATGCAGCCGTATTACGTGATGATGTCGCTTCCGGGCGAGCAGCGGGACCGGCTGGAGTTTATAAGCATCCTGCCGTTTACGCCGACGGGGCAGGGAAGAAACAACATGATCGGTTGGATGGCGGCGCGCAGCGACGGCGAGAATTTCGGCGAGACGCTCGTATTCACTTTTCCAAGGAACGTGACGGTCGCCGGCCCGGCCCAGATAAAGGCGCGCGTCAACCAGGACGCGGAGCTTGCGCAGCTCATAACGCTTTGGAACCAGCAGGGCTCACAGGTGCTGCGCGGAAATCTACAGGTGATCCCCATAGCCGATTCGCTGCTCTACCTTGAGCCTTTTTATCTACAGGCGGTCAACAGCCCGCTGCCCGAGCTTCGACAGGTGGCCATCGCGACACAGGACCGGCTCTCAACGGGGAAGACTTTTGATGAGGCGCTCAAAAAGCTGTTCACCGAGCTGAGGCCGACTACCCTTTCTGAGGATCTGGCAGCGAGCCAGCAGCCTCCGCAGCCCGAACAGCAACAGCAGCCCTCGACTGCCCCTGCTCAACCTTCGGCGGGCGATTCGGAGCGTCTGCGCCAGGCGCAACAACTATTAGCAGATTACGAGCGGCTCACCGCGGCCGGGAGATACCGCGAGGCGGGCGAGAAGCTGGAACAGTTGAAACAGACGCTCTCGGATGCGACGCGAAGACGCGGCGGCAGTTGAGGAGCGGTTATGTCTTCGCTGATAAAACACTTCTATCAATTCGGGGAGTTCACGCTCGACACGGATCAGAGAGTGTTGCTGAGGGAGGGAAAGCCCCTGACGCTGACTCCCAAGGTATTCGACACGCTTCTGATCCTTGTAGAGAACGGCGGGCGGCTAGTAGAGAAGGAAGAGCTGATGAGCCGTCTGTGGCCTGAGACATTTGTCGAAGAGGCAAACCTGACGTTCAACGTTCAACAACTGAGAAAGGCGCTCGGCGACAACGCTCGCGCTCCCGTCTATATTGAAACGATCACGAAACGCGGTTATCGCTTTATCGCCGAGTTGAATTATGTCGAAGGGGAAGAAGAAAGAGATAATAGATTTGGGTTAATCGACGACTCAGCGCCGCGATCGAGTGGCAAAATTATTTCACCTGCGAGGTTCCCGCGCCGCGTTGATGAAACCGGAAATCAAGCTTCGACCGGTGCCGTGGCGCTGGCGGATTGGCGGCGCAAAGCAGGCGTGAATGAATCGAATGAATCTGCCACGACAGCTTCGCCCGATCCTTCAATCCGAAGGGTCGCGAACCTCGAATTGGTCCGCGCGGCCCGAGGCAAACGAGAGAATCATTCTTATGTCCTGGCCGGGCTGATCGCGCTGGCCCTGCTGGCCGGGCTCGGTTACGGGATCTATCATCTCGCGGGCGAGAGTAAAAAACCGGCTTCTTCGCCGTTTAAAGTTACGCGGATCACTTCCAACGGCAAAACAAGGACGGCCGCTGCCTCGCCCGATGGCAGATTTATCACCTACGTCATAGACGATCGAGGCGAGCAGAGCCTCTGGCTGAAGAACATTGCCACCGGGAGCGACGTGCAGATCTTGCCTCCTGCCGAGAATACGTGGTTTGGCGGCTTAACCTTTTCGCCCGACGGTGATTATATTTTTTACGGCGCGAAGGGAATGCTCTTTCGACTGCCAGTATTAGGAGGCGCGCCGGTAAAAGTTCTAACCGGTTATGCCGGTCCGATCTCTTTCTCTCCCGACGGGAAACAGTTTGCGTTCGTCCGTCATTCGTCCGACGTTGAGGAGACTGCCTCTATTGTAATCATCAACGCCGACGGCAGCGACGAGAGAATACTTGCGTCAAGCAAGCGCCCCGCTCTATTTCTGCGTTCGGCGGCCTGGTCGCCTGACGGAAAAGTTATCGTCTGCGCGGCCCTAAATCCGACAGGGAGTCAGGGTGTCGTTATCGCGCGGGTTGCCGACGGCGTCGTTTCGCCGCTGCCATCGTCGCCCTGGAGCGCTATCTCGCAAGTCGCCTGGCGACCGGACGGCAAGAGTCTTCTGGTCATCGCCGTAGATTATAAGAGTAGTCTTCACCAGGTATGGTCACTTTCCTATCCGGGCGGCGAGGCGCGAAGAGTTACCGATGACTTCAATGATTACCGTAGTATCAGCGTGCCGGCTGGCGCATCTTCTATAGTCGCAGTTCGGGCCGAGCAGGAAGCGCACATCTGGGTGGTGCAGGGCGAAGATGCGAGCCGTGCCATACAGTTGACCGGCGGGTTTGAAAAATACGATGGCGTTTTTGCGCTCAGTTGGACGACCGATGGCAGAATAGTCTATGAAGCCGCGCCGAGCGGTTATCCAGCGGTCTGGACGATCAACCCAAACGGGCGCGGTCTGAAAGAAATATCGGCTGAATCCGGCGAGCCTGCCGTATCGCCGGACGGGAGGTTTTTGGTATATCAGAGCAAAGATGCGGAAGGTACCGGCTTGTTCAGGTTGTCCGTCGGGGACGGCGAAAAGAGACGTCTGACGACCGGGGTAGATATTCACGCGGCATTTTCGCCTGATGGCGAGTGGGTTATTTTTACCCGCTACACCGACGATGTGGCTTTATGGAAAGTCTCGACCGAGGGCGGCGAGGCGGTCAGGCTGACGAATGACGTTTCCGGCATGGCTCTCGTGCCCGCAGTTTCGCCTGACGGCAGACTGATCGCTTTTCACCTGGTGCGATCGTCACGCGGACAGTTGCCCGAAATTGGTCTGATCCCTTTCGAAGGCGGTGAGATCATCAAAACCTTCGATACTCCGAAGCAGCACTGGCAGAATTTCGCCAAGAATGCTTTACAGTGGACGCCGGACGGGCAGGGCATTCTCTTTACCGCGGAGCGTGACGATGTCTCAAATATCTGGCGGCAACCGCTTGACGGCGGCCCGGCGGTTCAAGTCACGAATTTCGAATCGGGGCTCATCTTCAACTTCTCCTATTCGCCAGACGGTAGACAACTCGCCCTTTCGCGCGGCAGATTCAACCGCGACGTTATTCTCATCAATAGTTCCGAATAAAGGGGGCGGCCCAGCAGCCCCGCCCCAAAGCGTTCGACGCGCGCTGCGGCTGTTCACTTGCCAGCATAGATTTCGACTCACTGCTAAGGCCGCGTGTACATGAACTGTGCTGACTCTGTCTTGTCAGAGTTGCGCACTTTGATCATTACTGTCTGGCCGCGCGCGATCTTCTTGCCCGCTTTCTTGCCTCTGAGCACTGTAGTAGGGTTCTGCTGATCGTTCGCAGTCTTCTGCTTGACGTCG
>DASTET010000776.1:0-2074 GCA_035709445.1 Blastocatellia bacterium
TTGTCGGTAAAGGTGCCGTCGCCGTTGTTCGAGTAAAAGCAGTTGTATCCGAAATCGTTGGCCACGTAGATGTCGGGCCTGCCATCCTCGTTCAGATCATAGAAGGCGCTCGCCAGCGTCCAGCCCGTATGATCTATTCCCGCACGTTTCGTAACCTCTTCAAAAGTCCAGTCGCCGCGATTGCGATACAGGTGCGACGGCTGCCCGTTCCGACTGCGGACCACGGTCTCCGGCACATCCTCCTTCGTGTTGCCATAGCTGCCAATGAATAAATCGATGTTCCCGTCATCGTCATAATCCGCCGCAGAGGCGGTCATCGCATGCTCGCTGATCTGCAAACCGCTCGCGTCGGAAACATCTTTAAACCTGCCGCCTTCATTACGAAATAACCTGCTCTTCTCGAATTGCCTCAAGAGAAGCAGGTCGACGGCCCCGTCATTGTCAAAGTCCACAAATAAAGGGAATATGCTGAAACTCGACTCTTCTGGACCCAATCCCCACTCGACGCTCGCGTCGGTAAAACGGCCCGCGCCATCATTTATATATAGGGCCGCTCTTTTTACGCCGGAAAGCAAGATGTCCAGTGTGCCGTCTCCATTCACATCGGCCACACCCATGCCCCTGGGCAGTCGCGAATGGACGCTGAACTTGAAATCGGCAAACATCTGATCGAGCTGCCTGATTGACCCCGGCGCGCTATGAAAGCCGCTCTCGGCCGTCACGTCTGTGAAATAGGTGTTAGAGGGCCTGGTGATACGATAGGCATCCTCGACCTCCTGCGACCTTATCTCCCATGAGCCTTCCTCACCTTTCCCGAGCGTCGCCGCAAGCAGGCCGGAATCGTAGAACCCTTCGCCTGTCTTCAGAAGCCCCCATACCTGAAACCGTATGCGTATGTCCGCGCTCTCGCCCTCCGAAAAGTCATAGAGGCGGTTGAGCTTGAACTTGGCATTGTCGATCTTCTCTACAGAATTGAAGTAGCTTCTGACTTGATGCGGGACCGGAACTCGCGCCTCGGCAGGAACCGTCTGGAAGACAATCTTCTTCGCGCCTGCCATGCTCTCCGGCTCGCCCAATTGAGAGAAGAAGTTCACGTCTGCCCCCTCTGCATAGGAGGTGAGCAGCAGCGCCTGGCTCATCGCCTTGAAGTCCTTGGAATATGTGGCCAGGAAGGTATCTATCTCGCTCCCAACTTCGAACAGCTTCTCGTGATGACGGTTCCAGGCAGCAAACAGTGTCAGGCTTCCGGCTATCGCCAATGCCAGCGTCGCAAGTCCCGCCCTGAGCAACCGCCTGCGTCTTGTCTTCATAAGACACCTATGCGGCATATCGCAGACAACAAACACTCATCGTTGTTGCGATTGTCGTTTAGCGCTTCGATTTGAGAGACATCAATCAGTCCTGAGAGCGCGTTCCAGCTCCAGGGAATCTTTTGGAAGATGATTACCCACGTATCGAACAATTCCCCGGTCGTCCACCAGCAGCATTGCCGGCAGGGCCTTGCCCTTCAGTCTCGTCATTATTTTTTGTTCAGTGTCTACTGCGACGAGATATGGAAGATCGTTTTCGCCCAAGAATGCTCTAATGCGTTGAGGGCTTTCGCCAGTGTTTACGGCTACCAGTTCAATTCCATCCGGTGGCTGATTCTCATAAAACTCTTTGAGTTTGGGGATCTCCGCCTTGCAGTATTGACACCACGTCGCCCAGATCACAAGCAGCGTAGCTCTCCGGCTCCCCGTCACGACCTGTCGAGTCCTCCCATCAAGGAGCTTCAACGTGCCGACACCGAAAGGCGCGCCTACAGAGATCGGAAGATCAGGCGGCGGGGGAGCCTCCGACAATCGCCCCATACAGGTCGCATGCGGAATCAAGAGAAACAATATGATCGTTTTGTGTATAGTCCCCATGATTGAGGCGGTGATTCTATCGTTAGAGCATACCCCGTTCAATCACCCGGATGGGTATTTAGACTCACTCAGGTCTGTAAACAGACTCATTCGAATGCCCCGATGCACGCGAGGCTCAAGCAGGCGAGGCTTGCTTGATAATTATTTAATCCGGGGCGCTGCTATTC
>DASTET010000777.1:0-2085 GCA_035709445.1 Blastocatellia bacterium
ATTGGAGAAATGATGCGGATGATTCTGGCTTCTGATTAAACGGCCCGGCTCTTTCTTGCGAGGCGGGCTATTACGGCGATCAGTTCTCCGGGGTTGACCGGTTTGGCAAGATGTGACTGAAAGCCTGACGAAAGCGCGCGAGTGCGGTCCTCCACCCTGGTGTGAGCGGTCAGCGCGACCGCCGGGACGGCGCTCACATCTCCGCCTAGTAACCTCACCTTGCGGATCAAAGAGTAGCCGTCCTCGCCGGGCATCTCTATATCGGACAGGAGCAGATCGGGCTTCGAATGCTTGATCGCTTCGAGAGCTTCGCTTGCGGTTGCTACCGCTCTCACCTGAGCGCCTCGTTGCTCAAGCATCGTTACAAGCAGTTCGCGGGCGTCGGCCTCGTCTTCAACGACGAGCAGGCTCAGGCCTTCAAGCGAAGGATTGCATTCCGCCCAGACTGCGCCGGGGGCCGCCTGCTCTTTCGGTTCGAGGGCGATCACCCTGGGGTGGTCACTTTCATTGACGGCGACGATAGGGAGGTTCACTCTGAAGATGGCGCCCCTGTCTTTGCCCTCGCTGAAGGCTTCCACGGTCCCGCCGTGCAGCTCCGCGATGTGCCGTACGATAGCCAGCCCGAGACCGAGCCCTCCATGCTTTCGCGAAAACGAGCTGTCGGCCTGGCGGAAGCGATCAAAGACGTAGGGCAGGAATTCGGGGCTGATCCCCTGCCCTGTGTCGCTCACGCTGATCTGGATGTGAGAATTGATCCGCTCAAGCCGGACCTGCACGCGCCCTCCCCTCGGTGTGAACTTGACGGCATTTGATAGCAGGTTCCAAACGATCTGCTGAAGCCGGTTCGAGTCGCCCGAGACGGGCCCCGCCCCAGGGTCGAGCACCGATTGTATATTTATCTCCTTCGCCTCGATTGCGGGGCGCATTATATCTATGGCCGCCTGGATGACGTTCGCGAGATCTACGGTTGTGATCTTGAGCCGCAGCCTGCCGGTAATGATCCGCGAGACATCAAGAATATCTTCGATCAACTGGGCCTGAGACCTGGCGTTGCGCTCGATTATCTCCAGCGCCCTGGTGGAAGTATTCGCGTCGAGCTTTCCTGAACGCAGCATTCCGGCCCATCCGAGCATTGCGTTGAGCGGAGTGCGCAGCTCGTGCGAGATTGTCGCGAGGAATTCGTCTTTGGTGCGGCTGGCCTTCTCCGCCTCTTCGCGGGCGGCCTGCTCGCGCGCGAGCAGCTCCGATATGAGCCTTTGCGTCTGCTCGGCCTCTTTGCGCGCCCCGCGCTCCATCTCTATCAACTGCTCTCTCTCCCCCTCTATCTGCTTGCGCTCGGTTATGTCTATGCAAGAGCCGATGTATCCGCCGAAGCCGCCGTCCGGCGTGCGTACCGGCACGCCCCTGTCCATCACCCATCGGTACTCGCCGTCGTGCCGCCTGAGTCTGTACTCCATCTCAAACCCTTGCCGGGCCTCGAATGCTTTGACGAAGGTATCGAGGCAAAGGTCGATATCGTCCCGATGCACGCCTTCAGTCCAGCCATTGCCCATCTCCTGCTTCATGTCCCGGCCCGTGAAGTCGAGCCATCCTTTGTTGAAATAGGTGCAGAGCCTGTCGGGCTCGGTCATACGTATCATCACCGGGGCAGAGTCGGCCATGGTGCGGAATCGTTTCTCGCTTTCGCGCAGCGCCTCCTCCTTGCGATTGTGCGAGGCTGTGAGCGAGCTTATCAGGACCGCCACCAGCAGGAAGGCGGCCATGCGCACCAGATCGACAACCTGAATTTCCAGCGCGAAGACCGGATTGAGAAAGAAGAAATTGATCGCCAGAGTGGAGAGAAACGTCGCCAGCAGCCCCGGCCCCATGCTGCCGAGCCGGGCGCTCATCACAACGGCGGCGAAAAATAGCGGGGTCTGCGTCTCTGTCCTCAGCGGCTCTATTATGAAGGTCAGCAGGACTGCAACGACAACCGACGCCAGCGCTACAGCGTAGCGAGCCTGGGGGGAGTGTACTCCTCTAAACATTAACCTGTCTCCGCACGAGCGAACGGATGCATTCTTAGAAGGCCGTTATTTGAGCCTG
>DASTET010000778.1:0-8147 GCA_035709445.1 Blastocatellia bacterium
AAGCCGCCGCGTTGGAGGTCATGCCGCCACCGCGTAAAGCGGATGAACCGGCGCAACTCGAACCGAAAGATTACCCGCGCCTGATCGCGGAATCCGGCAGCCGTGGGATGTTGGACAGGCGCAGGCGTTATTCAACCACCATCTACGGGCTGTTCATCGTGGTGGCGCTCGTGCTGCTGATTGCGTGCGCCAACGTGGCGAACCTGCTGCTGGCGCGGGCAGCCTTGCGTGGGGCGGAGATCAGCCTGCGGTTGGCGGTGGGCGCGGGCCGGTGGCGGCTGGTGCGGCAACTGCTGACCGAAAGTGTGTTGCTCGCCGGCTTGGGCGGCGCGGTGGGCGTGCTCTTCGCCTTCTGGGGTAAGGGCGCACTCGTGACGCTGGCCGACAGGAACACGGGCATCTTGCCCAGCGAGCTTGACCTCAGTCTGAATTGGCGCGTGCTCGTGTTCACGCTGGCCGTCTCATTGCTCGTCGGCGTGCTGTTTGGCTTGGCGCCCGCCTGGCGCGCGACGGACCTGGATTTGGCCACCTCGCTCAAACAGAGCCGCCGCACGACGGGCGCTGTGTCGCGTTTGAGTAAAGGGCTGATCGTCGCGCAGGTCGCGCTCTCGTTGTTGCTATTGGTCGGCGCGGGGCTGTTCATCCGCACGCTCTACAATCTGCAACAGGTCAACCTGGGCTTCAATCCAGAGAACCTCCTGCTCTTCCGCTTGCAGCCGCAGCAGGCCGGATACAAAGACGAGCGGCTGGTGCAGTTCTATCTGCGACTCCTGGCGCGGCTGGACAACTTGCCCGGCGTGCGCGCGGCGACGTTTGCGCGCGTCCCGCTCATCGCGGATTACAACTATGTCAACACCGTCTCGTTGCCCAGCGAGACGAAAATGACCGCGGCGGATCATCCCGTTAACCGGCAGATGGCCCGCGAGAACTATTTCGCGACGATGGAAATCCCGCTGCTGGGCGGGCGCGGCTTCACGGCGCAAGATGATGAGCGCGCCCCCCAGGTCGCCGTCGTCAATCAGAGCTTCGTGCAGAAGTATTTCCCAAATGCCGACGTGCTCGGTCAGCGCGTGACGCTGGACAAACGCGAAGTCGAGATCATCGGTGTCGTCGCCGACACCAAATACATGAGCCAGCGTGAAGAGATCACGCCGCTGCTTTACACGCCATGGCGGCAGGAGATCGAGGTAATCGGCGAGATGTTTTTCGCCCTGCGCGCGGCAGACGAACCGACCGCGCTCGCCGCCTCAGTGCGTCAAGTAGTGCGCGAGTTGGACAGTAACCTGCCGGTCACGGAAGTCAGTACGCAGACTGCCCGCGCGCAGGCAACGCTCGGACAGGAGCGGCTGTCCGCGCGGCTCTTGAGTTTCTTTGGCGGCTTGGCGCTCTTGCTCGCGGCCATCGGACTTTCAGGCGTCCTGGCCTATTCAGTCGCCCAACGTACCAATGAGATCGGCATCCGCATGGCGCTCGGCGCGGAAGCCCTTGACGTGCAGCGGCTGGTGATCTGGCAAGGCATGAAGCTGGTGCTGCTGGGGCTGGCCGTCGGCGCATTGGGCGGTTACGCGCTTAAGCGCCTGGTCGAGAGCAAGTATGTGAGCCTCGAAGATTGGCAGCGTCAATTCGGCGGGCAGCTTTACGGCGTAAGCGCAACCGATCCATGGACGTTCAGCGTGATTGCCGCGTTGTTGACGTTAGTGGCATTGGCGGCTTGTTACACCCCAGCGCGGCGCGCGACCAAGGTCGATCCAATGATTGTGCTCCGGTCCGAATGATTGCGCTCCCGCTCCCTCAAAATGTCTGCGGGGTTAATGAGGAACGAAGGCGATTGAGGCCATATCTCATTTTTCATACTTATTTGGCGGCAAATTTGGGTATGTAATTCTTCCATCCGACAGCCATTCCAAGTGGCATCGATCCAAAACTCATCTGGCAATACACGATATGCCGGTTTACGGTGACTCTTTACAGTAGGCTCATTATGGAAACCTGGATATTAACCGTTGCTAAGAAACTTGAGACTTTCAGTTGCTGCCCTAAACGAAGCAGTTTAGACTCGTGTCGTGGCTTCATAGGAGGCCTATGCGACTGAAGCATGAAGACCTGTTCGGAACTCTAAACCCGATGGCCCTGTTGCCATCAGGAGATAGAACGCGGCAGGATCTGCAGTATGCCCTTCGTGTGTTGCGGCGTAGCCCGGGCTTTACTGCGGTGGCCGTGCTCACCTTGGCGCTCGGAATAGGCGCGAATACTGCAATCTTTAGCTTGATCAACTCTATTCTCTTGCGCCCGCTTAATGTGGCTGACCCCTCACATCTCGTCACCGTCTCGATGCTTGATGGTCAAGGCTCTGGCCTCGGGCTCTTCTCTTACCCGAATTACAAAGACTTCCGCGATAAGAACGAGGTTCTCGCCGGCCTAGCCGCGCACAGGTTCGCTCCTATGAGCTTGAGCCGCGGCGACAACACCGAGCGTGTCTGGGGCTACCTGGTTTCGGGTAATTACTTCGACCTGCTAGGTGTCAAAGCCTCCCTGGGCCGCACCTTCTCGCCCGAAGAAGATCACACACCCGGCGCGCACCCTGTTGTCGTGTTGAGCAATGGCTGCTTCGAGCGGCGGTTCGGTGGCGATCCCGCCATCGTAGGCCAGACGATTACCTTAAACGGCCACCAGTTCACCGTCATCGGCATTGCGCCGGAAGGCTTTACCGGCACCGAACGAATCTTCACGCCTGAGATATGGGCGCCGAGTATGATGGAGTCGTGGATAGACCCAGGGGCAGGCGGATTGGAGCAGCGCGGCAGCAGCCAGTGGTTTACTGTCGGCCGGTTGAAGCCTGGTGTGAGCACGGGTCAGGCCGAGGCCGCTCTAAACGCGCTGGCTGCGGATCTAGAACGGCAGTATCCGCAGACGAACGAAGGGATGACCGTCAAATTCACCCCGCCGGGACTGGTCATCCCCTCGGCCCGTACCCTTGCGCTCAGCCTTGCCGGCGTGCTGATGCTAACGGTAGGACTGGTCCTGGCCCTGGCATGTGCCAACCTTGCAGGCTTGCTGTTGGCTCGGGCGACTGAGCGGCGCAAGGAGATTGCGATTCGTCTGGCAATGGGCGCGAGCCGCGGGCGGCTCGTAAGGCAGTTGCTTACTGAGAGTCTGTCGCTTTCAGCAGCAGGCGGCGCCCTCGGATTCCTGCTCGCTTTTTGGTTTGTGGATCTGGTGATGATTTTTAGGCCAGCGCTGGACTTTGCAGTCACGGTGGATTTGAAGATGGATTGGCGCGTGCTGAGCTTCACGCTGTTTATCTCCCTTTTTACCGGAGTGCTATTCGGGCTGATTCCCGCGTTGCAAGCGACCAGGACCGATCTGACATCATCTCTCAAAGATGAAAAGTCAATTATGGGATATCGCCGCTCGCGGTTGCGAAGCGGATTAATTGTGGCACAGGTAGCTTTCTCTTTAGTGCTGCTCGCCGCTGCGGGTCTGATGGTGCGCAGCTTGCAGCGCGTGCAGATGATAGGGCCGGGATTTGATACTGAAAACACGCTGATCATGTCTGTAAACCTGACGCTGCAGGGTTATACAGAAGCTCAAGGGCAGGAGTTTTACCGCCAACTCGCCGCGCGTGTTGAGTCATTGCCTGGGGTACGGTCGGCCTCGATTACAAGCTTCCTGCCGCTGAGCCTCCACTACCTGGGCGTGCAAGTTTATGTCGAAGGGCAAACTCCCTCACGCGGCGCAAACATACCAGAAGCGATGCTGGGCAGCGTCGGGTTGAACTACTTCTCGACCATGGGCATTTCGCTCAAGGCCGGGCGCGATTTCACGGCGCAAGACGAGAAAGATGCACCGCCTGTGGCCATCATTAACGAGACGTTCGCGCGGCGCTTCTGGACGGGACAAAGCGCAATCGGAAAGCGGTTCAGAATCGGCGAGAGCCAGGGGCCGTTGATCGAAGTCATCGGTGTTGCTAAGGACGGCAAATACTTCAGTCTGTTTGAAGAGCCAAGGCCTTTCGTTTATCGCCCGATGATGCAGGGCTACATCGGGGGTAGCAATAATGACGGGACTCTGATTGTCCGCACTACTGATGATCCGAGAAAGATAATCGCAGCGGTCCGCCGAGAGGTTCAGCAACTGGATGCGAACCTGCCCGTCTTCGATGTCAAGACCTTAACCGAACACTTGCGACTGTCGCTGTTTCCACTGCGCATCAGCACGGCATTCCTCAGCGGCTTCGGCTTACTCGCGCTAGGACTGGCCGTGATAGGAATATACGGCATCATGGCATATCTAGTCAGCCATCGTCAGCGTGAAATCGGTATTCGAATGGCTCTGGGAGCGACGGTCGGAGACGTAATAAAGATGGTACTGGTCCAGGGCTTGAAACTGATTATCTTGGGCGTGATCCTCGGGCTGGGTGGTGCGCTCGCGCTGAGCAGAGTGCTGGCGAGCTTGTGGTCAGGAGTGAGTTCTACCGATCCTCTCACCTTCACCGTCGTTCCGTTGTTGTTGACAAGTGTAGCACTCCTGGCTTGCTATATCCCCGCGCGCAGGGCAGGTAAAGTAGACCCTATCAGCGCACTCAGACATGAGTAGCCAGTCATCTGCTTTAGCGGAGACCCAGTGCCAACTCAGCTTGCGGGCCGGAACTGTCGGACACAATATGTTGTTGTTAAGAAACCTGTTAAGAATAGTGAAGGAAAGCTGCCAGTCGTCATTGAGACAAATAGTCAGCACGAGTGAACCGAAGGCGGAATTTGGAGACCGATAATCTCTTATTACGTCATTTTCATCCTTCAATCAGGACATCTCCACTGGACGATTCTTATAAAGAAAGAAGCCTCCTCTTTTTACTTGTATCTCGGGCGGAGCGATCCAGCGTGACTTTGTGTGCTGCAGCTAGCGAGGTTCGGCTGCAGATAGATAAATTGAATCTTACATGAGCAAACATTATTAGCCGCGAATCATGGACAATTGCAAGAGTTGTTGCTCGTGTCTCTGTCTATTACTGTGATTGTCACTCCTAGTGAAAAGATTCTCAATGAAGCGCTCCCTTTATTCAAACCGACATCAACCTTTGCCGATATACTGCGATCATTTAAGAGATGTTGAAAGGTAATGGAGCTTCCTCTCTTCATAAGACTACTTGTCCCTTCGAGCACGAGACCGCTGCTACACCTGGTGAATCGATAACTGCCTGTCTCAGAGTTGATTCTGAGCGTATCCCTGCTGGTTTCGTCTTGAAGGCAAATGTCAAAACTCTCGACCCCTTCGTAGCGCGCAATCGCGAAGTTCCTTGATGAGTGACCTACCGCGACTATCCTGCCATCCGGCTGTACAGCAATAGCGTAGGCCTCATCAAAACTGCCAAAATCTGTCCTGACTTTGCCGCCTGTGCCAAAGCTTAAGTCCAGCATTCCATCAGAATTGTAGCGAGCAAGCACAAAATCTATGTTGGAAGATATCGAGCAAGAGCCTGCGACGATTATCCTGTCGTCCGACTGCACTGCTATAGCGTTCGACCGATCAGTTCCGCCCAGATCAGTTTTGATAAGGCCATTTGAACCGAACGTGTGATCCAGCTGTCCATCAGCGTTGTAGCGGGCAACCGCGAAGTCGCTATTGAGGCCATCTATAGTATGGTGAACAAACCCTGCAACTAAAATCTTTCCGTTTGACTGCAAGGCTAATGAATTTGCCTGGTCAACGATGTCGAAATCGGTTACGACCTTGCCACCTGACCCAAAGCTCAAATCCAGGGATCCGTTAGCGTCGTAGCGGGCAAGCGCAAAGTTAAAATCAGGGAAAGCGGAGCTAAAGCCTGCCATCACTATCTTGCCATCAGGTTGCAGGACCATACTCTGAGATCTGTCATTACCCCCAAAATCGGTTATGACTGTGCCCCCCGACCCGAAGCTAAAATCCGGAGTTCCATCCGCGTTGTAGCGAGCAAGCGCGAAATCACTCAATACATTTCCTGCTACGATTATCCTCCCATCAGGCAGCACAGCCAAAGCAGTGGCAAAGCCCGGACTGCCGGGGAAGGGTATAACTGTGCCCTCCGGGCCAAATTCGAGATCCCGTGTCCCATCAGCATTGAAGCGAATAAGGGAAGGGCCAGCCACAATTATTTTGCCATCCGGCTGTAGAGCCACGGCGCTCGACACACCTCCGAGCGCGGCTCTCCCGGCCCCGCCGAATTCGACATCCAGATGGCCACCGGCGTCAAAGCGGACAAGTCCATAGGCAGGTGGCGCGCTTCCTGCAACCACTATCTTGCCGTCCGGCTGCAATGTTACTGCCCGTGCAAAGGATTCACCACCAAGGAGGGTCACGAATTTACCCTGGTCTTGTATTGAGCCAAAGCTGAGGTCTAGAGCGCCATTGGCATTATATCGAGCAATGGCAAAGCCGCTATCAATTATCAATCCAGAAGAATGCCCTGCCACCAATATCTTGCCGTTCGATTGCAAAGCGACCGCCCTTGCCTCCTCGCCTCCGGCGAAATCGGTTATTACTTTACCGCTCGTCCCAAAGCTCGTGTCGAGGCTTCCGTTACTGTTGTAGCGGGCAATTGCGAAATCTCTAACTATGGCGCTACTGGATACAAAGATATCAGGTACAGATACATAGCCGGCTACTACTATCTTGCCGTCCAGCTGGAAGGATAGTGCTTGGATCTGCTCTCCGGCGCCGAAATCAGTGGTCGTGATCCCATCCGAGTCAAAGCTTGTATCGAGGCTGCCGTCATGGTTGTAACGTGCAAGCGCGAAATCGAAGTTTGTAAATGGTATCTCAAATCCGCGCCCTGCCGCGACTATTTTGCCATCCGGCTGCAAGCCCAAGGCATAGAGCTCTTCACCAAAGCCGAAATCGGTTAGGACTTTTCCGCCCGAGCCAAAATTCGAATCGAGACTACCATCGGCGTTATATCGAACGAGTGCGAAACCGGCAATTTCCTGGGCGGAGGGCGCAAAGGTCCATCCTGCAGCGACAATCTTGCCGTCCGGCTGTAGGACCAGCGCTTGGGCATGGGCAATCTGGCCGAAGTCTGTAATGATCACACCGCCCTTGCCAAAGTTCGGATCAGGAGTTCCATCTGCGTTGTAGCGGAGAACCCCAAAGTCACTGGAGATAGAGGAAAACAGCGCTCCCGTTATGAGAATCTTCCCGTCCGGCTGCACTGCCACAGCGGTAGCGTTCTCAAATCCGCCGAGATCGGTTGTGATCTTGCCACCTGAACCAAAGCTCTGATCCAACGACCCCTCAGAATTGTAACGGGCAAGCGCGAAGTCACTGTTGCCGGATAATACGCTCTGCCCCGCAACGACTATCCTACCATCAGCCATAAAAGCCAGGGCGAGCGCCTGCTCCGCGCCGCCAAAATCGGTCAAGACTTTGCCACTCGATCCAAATGTTGGGTCTATACTTCCACTGGAGTTATAACGGACAATCGCAAAGTCCTGACCTAGACCTGTTGAAGCGCCCCCTACCACGACAATCTTTCCGTCCGGCTGCAAGGCCATGCCGGAAGCCTGTGCGACACCGCCGCCGAAGTCGGTGATGAGCTTGCTGCGTCTGCCAAAAGTGAGATCAAGGTCGCCGGGCCTAGCCTCTATTGTCTGGTGTAGTGCAGCGCAAAGAAGCAAGCCAATAACTGTCAAGGCTACAAGCTTACGCGACGAAGAGATGACTCTGGTTATCTGCCTAGTATGCATGGTCAGTGCTTCCACGGGATTTGGCCTCCTGATATGTTGATAAGCGTAAACGTAAGCCCGACATGAAATGAAATCGTAGATGAATTAAGCGGGCTAGCGATCAAAACAAACTTGGTAAGACTAACCTGAATACAAAAGCCCAAAGGGAAAAACAAACTTCCGGTACACTTTTCTAATTTATGTTGCAGACCTCGATCTCTTAATCTAATAAATGCTTAACTCAGTTCGATCAGAAAAAGTGACATTGATAATTACCCTTGCAAATTGAGTATCGAAATTTGCACCCTGGTTTATAACAGCAGATCGGCCGTATCGCAAGGCAACGTAACCCCTCTTCCATATCTTCACAACAACTGAAATCGCGGATGCGTTAGTATGGCCATAGCTGATCCTGCGAAAAGGCAGTAACCAAACGCTTACAGAGAATTC
>DASTET010000779.1:0-3116 GCA_035709445.1 Blastocatellia bacterium
CCTGCTGGCTCACCGCAGATTGTGAGATGTAGTTCATAGTAGCGGCCTTTGAAAAACTGCGCGTGTCGACCAGATCGCAGAAGACCTTCAAAGACTCGATATGCATAATCGAACCTTTACGCCCGAAGTGTTCAATGACACTTATAGCACAAGAGAAAAGCATTAGACAGGAGCTACAGGAATCCGCTCCGGTTTTGCGCCGGGGAGATAAAAGGATGTAGAATCGAGTTCCTATGAAGATACTCGTAATCGGCTCTGGGGGCCGCGAGCACGCCATATGCTGGAAGATAGCGCAGAGCGGGCGCGCGACCGACTTATACTGCGCGCCCGGCAACGCCGGCATTACCGAGATCGCCAACTGTTTTCCCGCCGATGTGGGCGACGCAGGGAGCCTGGCAAATCTTGCGGAATCGATTGGCGCAGAGCTTACCGTGATCGGGCCTGAAGCCCCGCTGGTCGCGGGGGTGGCCGACGTGTTCGAGACTCGCGGTCTTCGGCTGGTGGGACCGTCGCAGGCGGCGGCGAAGCTCGAAGGGAGCAAGATATTCGCAAAGCAGTTCATGGCGCGCCACTCGATCCCGACCGCGCGGTTTACCGCCTGCCATTCGGCCGAGTCGGCGATTGAGACCCGGAAGCTGCAATATCCCTTCCCCGTCGTCATAAAGGCCGACGGGCTCGCTGCCGGAAAGGGCGTGCTCATAGCGAACGACGAAGAGAGCTTCGCCGCCGCCGTGACCGCTATGATGGAGACCCGTCTGTTTGGAGAGGCCGGGACGCGCGTCGTGCTTGAAGAGTGCCTGACGGGGCGAGAGGCTTCCGTCATGGTCTTCACCGACGGACGTGATTACAGGACGATTGCGCCCGCGCAGGACTACAAGCGCGTCTTCGATAACGACGAGGGATACAACACCGGGGGGATGGGGTCGTTTTCGACTCCCGATCTGCTCGACGAGCAGACCATGACGCGGGTAACACGAGAGATCATCGAGCCGACGCTCGAAGGCATGCGCGCCGAATCGACCCCTTTTCGCGGGGTGCTCTATTTCGGGCTGATGCTGACCGGCGAAGGGCCGAAGGTGATTGAGTACAACGCGAGGTTCGGCGACCCTGAGACTCAGGCCATAATGATGAGGCTTGAAAGCGATCTGGTGGGGATATTAGAGAGCATAGTCGACGGCTCTATAGGCTCGGCAGCCATCGAGTGGAGCCGGGACTCGTCGGTCTGCGTGGTCGCGGCGTCGGGGGGATATCCCGGCGAGTGCGAGACGGGAAAGCCGATAAGCGGGCTTGCGGAAGCGCGCGAGATTGGAGGGGTCGAGATATTCCACGCCAGCACGATGCGCGACGAACAGGGGAGCTTTCTGACGGCGGGAGGTCGCGTCCTGGGCGTGACCGCTCGCGGCTCGTCGCTCGAACAGGCGCGCGCGCTTGCATACGAGGCGCTCGGCAGGATTCACTTCGAAAATATGCATTACCGAAAAGACATTGCCGCGACGGGAGAATGAGAATTCAGAAGCCAGAATGTGGTCGAGTATGATTCTGATTCTTTCGCTCGACATCAGGCGAGATATGATGCAAGAGATTCTGGCTTCTGAATTCTGGCTTCTGGCTTCTTTAAAATATTTGCACTCTTTTATACTCTTGTCGCGTATCATGCTTTTGGGAGCGGGCCGCCTTTTGAAATATTTCCGGCCCGGCATACAATTTTCTATTTTTGACCGCCTCAAAGAGGAGAAGACATGAAGAAGACGGCAGTTCTGGCGCTGGCATTAACTTTCCTGTTAACGAATTCAATTATCGTGGCGAGCGCGTCCGGCGCGGCGCGCTCCAGATCAAAGACGGCGCAGGGCGCTGATTCACTGCTTGCGATGATGCCCGACGCCGACGGCGTCATCGCCATCAACGTAGCTCAGCTTAACCGGCAGATTCAGGCGATCCTGACTTCCAAGCCTGAGACGGCTGCCGAGCTTCAAAAACAGTTCGACAAGATAGTGGCCGAGACGGGCCTCGATATCCGTTCGATAGACAGCCTCGTTGCAGGCATATCGCTCGGATCGGGCCGCCAGTCGCCCGACCCGATTATACTTGTCTCGGGCAGCTTCAACCCGGAACAGGTGCTCGCAAGTCTCTCCCGTAAATCCGGGAGAAAGTGGAAAGGGAAGGATTATAACGGGCAGAAGGTCTATTCGGAGGTCGCAAAAAAGAAGTCCCGCAAGCCCGCAAACACATCCGCGCTGACGTTCTTCGATAATCAGACGATGGCGTTCGGCTCTCAGACGAGCGTCCGCCATAGCATCGACGCGCGCGCCGGAGTTCAATCGAGCGTTCTGCAAAACTCTTCTTTGATGACGGCCTACAACCAGGCCAGCATCGCAGGCTCGATACGCTTCGCGTTCAACGTCCCGGAGCAGCTTCGCCAGCGGCTCGGCGGCCTGAGCGGTAACGTCTCAATTCTCAAACCGCTTGCCGCAATCACACAGGTCGTCGGGAGCGCCGACCTCAACGATACGGGGCTGCTCGCAAATATCTCGCTCATCACCGGCTCGGACCAGGAAGCGGCCGAAGTGGTGAACCTCATAAACACGGGGCTGATGCTCTTGAGGTATGCGCTCGGCGGCAACCCCGAGGCGGCGACGATACTGGCAATTCTAAACGGGCTCACAAATACTCAGGCGGGCAACGCCGCAAACCTGACGCTCAACGTCCCGGCTGACCTGATCAGAAGCCTCATCGATCAAATCAAATCGAAAGCTCCAAAGGTCTAGAATGAACTGCGAATAGTAACCGCGGAGGAACGCAGAGGATCGCAGAGTAATAATCGATCTTCAGCGTTCCTCCGCGTCATCTGCGGCAAATCCTCATGCCGTTTCTGATAATCTCTTAATCCTGCCCGTTGCGAACAGGGGCGAGTCTCAGTATGCGGTCGTCGCTTTGCGCGGGCCTTCCTCGCCCGTCGCGGTTAGAGGTGGAAAAATAGATAGCGCCGTCCGGGCCTTCAGCCACTTCTCGGATGCGTCCGTACTCTCCTTGCAGCAAACGCTCCTGGCTGACGACGCGCCTGCCGTCGAGCACGACGCGGATGATGCATTCGCCTCTCAGGTTGGCAAAGAAGAGGT
>DASTET010000780.1:0-13468 GCA_035709445.1 Blastocatellia bacterium
GTTGCATTAAAGAAAGTCAACCTCCCTTCCTGGTCGAGGCCGATCACGGCCTCCGGGAGCGACGCGACGAGCGTCTGGGCGCGAGATGCGGCTGCGGCAGCAAGACGGGCCTCCTCGCGGGCCGCTTCGGATTCGGCAGCAGCCTGTTCCATCGCTCGTAAATTGGCGAGTGAGAGCGATAGCTGTCTCCCGACCCGGCTCGCAAACCCGCATTCGTCGTCCTGCCATTGCCGGGCGTGATCGCACTGGTGGAGGTAAATAAACCCTTTTGTGTGATCGTTGACCTTTACAGGCACGATCATCTCAGAGAGAACATTCATGCTCTCCACCTGCTGAGCGTTCATCAGGGACTGCTGGAGGGAATCGTCTATCGCGACGACCTCGGCTTTGGATGTTTCGCTCATGGCTTTCGAGATGAACTCTTCATCCGGGACCGTACCCGAAAATGAAGCGATATCGGCAGCGCGAACCTCGTATCTTACAGGCTCCGCTTTGCCGGAGTCGTTCAGCTCTATGGCGATGGCGCGAGAGACTCCAAGCGCGTGACCCAGTACCTCGACCGCCGCCTCCATAAGCTCGTCCCTCGTCCGAAGCCGCTGCAACGCTTCTGACAGCTTGAGGTAAGCGTTCTCGACCTGGAGGCGGTCTCCGTGGGTGTCGGACCGCCTCATGGCCGATGCTATAAACCGGGCAGCCGACTCCAGCAGGCTGAGGTCAAGCTCGTTCCAGGCGCGGGGCTGCGACGTATGCGCCTCGACGACGCCAATCGTTCGGTCCTCAGAGATAATCGGAGCGCCCATATAGGAGACAATTCCGCTCTCGCGGGCCTCGCGAGGGAAAAGGCATCTCGGATCGGACGGTGCGTCCTCAAGCGCGAGCGGCTGCCTTGTCTCGGCGATATGCCCGGCGAGGCCCTGCCCTACGGGAAGCGGCAGGAAGTCCTCGCTTTGCAATCCGTATGAACCTTCCATCTGCGCCATAGATGAAGCAGGGTCGACGCGCCATATGGCGGCGCTGTCTGTTCCTATCAGGGAGGCAACCTCGCGAGCAATCGCGGAGAGCGGGGCGGGCTCGTCCGCCGACGAGGCTACCGACCTCGCAAACTCGAATGTCTTTCGAACAAGGTCTTCAGTTCCGCGCGAACCCTCAAGCTCCTTTTCAAATTCGAGAGCGACTCCGAGCCTGTCACCGAGCAGTGAGAGCGGGCCCGGTAGGGCAGAAAAGACCTCAGGATCGATAGGCTGCGAGGGCTGGCCTATCAGGATGCCTCCCCAGAAGAAAGCGCCGCGCCAGGGCAGCACGGCGACGAGCGTCCCTGTCTCTCCGGGCGGCTCCTGGTAGCCTGCCCCGGTAAACTCTGCGGCGATCGTCATCTGAGGTCGCGGGAATGCCTGAAGCGCAGCCGAGCTTAAACTGTCGGGCAGCCTAATGGTCCGTCCCGTCGTGGACTCAGCCTGATTCACCTGATCGCCTGGAAGCACATTCATCAAGTGCTCATCGCCCGCCTTGCCAGCATAGATGGCAAGCAGCGGTATTGAGAAGTGCTCGTTAAAGATCGCTGCAATATGGCGCGCGACATCCTCATGGCTTTTCAGGAACTGGGCCTTTTCAATCGCCGCCGAAAACTGAGAATCATGGTCCGTGTCAAACAGCCTTCCGCTGGCAAAATCATCTTCCTGTCTGGACCGCTTTAAGATACGAAGAAAGAGCAGGAAAGCCAAAGCAGTGAAGATCAATAGGACGACCAGGATGAGTATCAATACCCCGTTATCCTGAAAATACCTTCCAATCTGGTCCATTGTTTATTCCTTACCAAGGGCTAAGAGTATCCTGCCGGTTCCAATCGTCAGCCTGCCGGAAGAGTCCTGGCTTTCGGCAATCAAACTTATACTTAGTCCGGTCATAAAAAGTCTAGTCTCAAACGCATTTCAGGGCCATTCAGCTCTCGCTTTGAAAGCGATATTCTTTATATACAGATTCAGACTGACCGCAGAGGACGCGGAGGGACGCAGGGGTCTTGAGTGATCCCTCTGCGTTCCTGCTGTGAAATCTCTCCTTCTCATCAATAGCCATTGCAGGTTGACGGCGCGCTTGCGCACATACGGGGGCGGGGTTACAATTCGCCAGAGTTCTGGAAGTATTCAAGACCGGGGGTTGTCATGATCTGTCATTCCTGTAAAAGGGAGGTTAGGCTCGAAGCCACAGTCTCAAGGACCGAAGAGTGTCCGCATTGCAGCGCAGATATACACTGCTGTCTGAACTGCGTAAATTACGACACTGCTGCTCACAACCGTTGCCGCGAGCCGCAGGCGGAATGGGTCTCGGATCGCGAGAAAGCGAACTTTTGCGATTTCTTTATCCCCAACCGGCAGACATCCGCTGGCATTTCATCCACTTCCACAGACGCGCGAAAGGCGTTCGACAGCCTGTTCAAGAATTGAAGCCAATCAGATTTGATCCTAGGGCGCATTGGTCGGATGGATAGTATCGTCAGGGCCGAGCGAATACTGCATCGCGGCCAGCCGGGCCTGTGCGCGGGCTACATCGCGGAGCGTGATTATGCCGAGCAGTCGGGTGTCGTCAGCCCTGGAGACGACCGGGAGCTGCGATAACTCTCTCTGCGCGAGTTTCAAGACGACTGTATCGAGAGTCTGGTCCGGGTGCGCGTGCACTACCTTCTTAGTCATCAAATCCGCTATAAGCTCGTCCTGCTTGCCTTCTGCTTCAAGCCTCCTCAGGTCTCCTGTCGTGATCAACCCTACCATGTACCCGTCTTTGAGCACCGGGTAGCCGTTGAATTCGAGGCGACCGACGACGTGGAGCGCCTCGGCTATCGTTATGTCATCGGGCAAGGTGACGACGTCGCGCGTCATGACCGAGGCCGCGGTGATGCGCCCGAGCGCGTCCATCTTCGGCGACTGGCCCAGGTGTATACCGTCCTGAAAGAGAAAGGCTTCATAGATAGAGAGCGGCGTCATTCGGCTCGCCACCGTGTATGCGAGCGCGTTTGCGATCATGACCGGGAGAATGATCTCGTAGTTGTATGTCATCTCGAAGATGAGAAGGATAGACGTGATCGGGACTCGAATCACCGCCGCAAAGACCGCCCCCATACCCACGAGCGCAAACGCGCCGCGCACTATCTGGGCCTCCGGGTCTATATAAGCCAGACCATGCCAGGTTGCCGCTCCGAGCATGCCTCCAATGAACATAGAAGGGCCGAGCACCCCGCCCGACATCCCCGCGCCGTAGCTGAACGACGACGCCAGTATCTTTGCAAGCAAAAGCGCAAGCACCGAGTTGAGCACAAGGTTGTCCTGCCCTTGAAGCACTACACCGAGGAAGTCGTATCCGAGCCCGAGCGAGTGCGGCTGCCAGAGCCCTATCACGCCGATGATCGCGCCGCCTATAGCGGGCTTTGACCAGGGGGGAGCATTTACGCGGTCTCTAAAGACCATACGAAGGAAAAGGATCAGCTTTGAAAAGGCTACGCCGACCACTCCCGCAAGCACGCCGAGCATCGCATATGCCAGCAGCTCCATCGGGTGGTTGAGCGCATAGACGTTGGCCCCTGTAAACAGAGGGTGCGCGCCGAGCAGCCATCGCTCAATCGTCGAAGATATGACCGCCGCGATCACTATCGAGGCCGCGAGCTTCTGGTTGAGGTCGCCAATGATCTCTTCGAGCGCGAACGTGACTGCCGCAATCGGAGTGTTGAACGCGGCGGCGATTGCCGCAGCCGCGCCCACAGGCAACTGGTTCATCTGCTTGCGGCGCGGGATTGAAAAAAGCCTCGATATGGAATGCGAGATCGCCGCGCATATCTGGACCGTCGGACCTTCTCGACCGAGGCTTGCGCCCGAGCCTACGCACAGCGCCGAGATGACCGCCTTGCCCGCGGCGACACGCATAGGCACCTGCCCGAAGTTCATCGTGTAAGCGATCTTCACCTGCGGGATTCCGCTGCCGCGAGCTTCAGGCGCGAAGTAGTAGATCAATAGCCCGGCTGCAAGCCCGCCGAGAGTCGGGATCAGAAGCATCCAGACTACCCGCGCAGTCCCCTGCATAGCTATTGCCCGCTCGATCAGATTCGAGGAGATCAGCTTGATCAGAAGGTGGTAGCTGACGGCCATAAGCCCGCAGGCCACGGCTATCGTTATGGTGAGTAGAAAATATTTCTGGTTGGTAGGAAGTCTAAGGCGCTGGAAGATGCGCGTGGCGCCTAGCTCTATCCTGTGCCACCTTGTTATTCGCTCCGCTTGCTGCACCTTATCCCTGGTCTTGAGTGGATGCTTTCGTCAATCCTGCAAATCCTCTCTGTTCATTGCTCTACTTTCGAGTCTGACTTTCAACCACTTTGAGATTATTGACGACCTTCTGTACTCCGTGCGTCGCCTGCGTTATCCGCTCGGCCAGAAGGTACTCAGCTCGCGAGCGCACGGTGCCGGAGAGAGTCACCGCGCCGTCTTCGGCGCTTATCTTCATCTCAAGTGTATTGAATGCTCCGGTCCTGTAAAGCTCGAACTCAACCCGTTTCGCAAGCTCGGTATTCACATCTGCCGCAGACGGCTGAGGCGCGGGAGGCTCGGTCGCCGCCTGCGGGTTTGTGACGGCTAGATTATTGGTCACAGATACTACCCCATCGACTGCGCGGGCCGTCTGCTCGGCGCCGTTGCGCTGGGCGGCATTCTCAACGGTCCCTGAAAGTGTTACGAGGCGGTCATCTACTTTAACCTCGATGCTCTTGCCACCAAGCTCAGGGCTGCGGGCAAAGGCTTCGAGTATCTCTGTCCGTATCTCAAGATCGGCTACTCGCTGGCTCTCGATGGAAGGCTTTGCGCCGGGATCGACCGAAATCTCGTTCCTGACCTCTTTGACCCCTTCCGTATCTCGCGCTATCGCGCCCGCAAGCGATTTAAGGTCTTCCGAGCCAACCTGGCCGGTCAACGTGACGACTCCGTCTTCGGTTTCGACCCCGATATCGAAACCCGACACGCGCCTCGAAAGCGAAAGGGCAGCCTTGACTCGCCCCGTTGTCGCCGCGTCTGCTGATGAGGATGATACCGACCCGAACCAGGATGGGAGCCTCCACCCGCTCCGGTAGAAGTAGTATCCCACGCCAGCTATCAGGAGTGATAGAAGAACAAGAGCAACCGCTCTACGCATTAAGACAAATCCTCCTGTGATAGAGAATCTTTATCATAGCACAGCGAGATGATAAACCCTGAAAACGAAACTGAGAAATTATAACCGGCTACCTTCCTCAGGCAGGGCCTTTCAGTTCTCGCTTTAAAAGAGAGATTCCAAGTAATCAAGTCCGAAATAACCGCAGAGGACGCCGCAGGTACGCAGAGTATTGATTATTTCTCTGCGTACCTGCGGCGTCCTCTGCGGTTCATATTCTCTGGCCGACTGAGAACTGAATGGCCCTACAGTTATATAGTGAGGTGGAATGCCGAAAGTGCCAATTCTTGAGTCGGGCATGCTTCTCTGATATACTGCAATTGGGCTTGAGTAGAGTAAAAGGGTCTGACGGTTCAGTGGAAACCCGATTCAGGCTCATCGTTCGACAGCAGAATGAGAAAGTCAGTAAAAGATGTTAGATCTCGAAATTTTCACCGATAAGATTGCCGAAAGTGGCCGTCGCCTCATACGTCGAGCGTACGAAGAAGCGCGCGCTCGTGATCATAACCAGCTTGCGCCCGAGCACGTCTTGCTCTCGATTGCCGAGCTTGAGCGGCCAATCTTCAATGAGGTGATGCAAAGCCTCAATCTCGACCCGCAGGTTGTGCTCCAGGCGCTTGAGACCAAGCTCGGACAGCGCGATTATCTTGGACGCGGGATCAAGATGGGCGAGTCGCTCCGCACTTTGCTCTCCAACGCACTGAAATACGCGCACGAACGTGGTCGCAGGCTTATAGAGTCCTCCGATCTTTTCGTTGCGGTTTTTAAGGATGTCCACAGCTACCCTGTGGAGCTGCTGAGGCGGCTGGGCGCTGACCGGGAGATGGTAATGCAGAAGATACAGACTCGCGTGCGCAGCCATGAAGAGAAGGAAGAGAAGTACCGCCGCCGGTATGAGCTTCCACCCTATCTGAAACACTTTGGCGTGAGCCTTAACAAGCTCGCGCGACAGGACAAGCTACCGCCCGTGATTGGCCGCAATGATGAGATAAGGCAGATGATAGAAATCCTCTGTCACCGTGAACGCGCCAACTCGCCTATGCTTGTCGGAGAGGCTGGCGTCGGCAAAACCGCCGTGGTCGAAGGTCTCGCCCGAAAGGTCGAGCTTGAGCCCGAATCCGTCCCCCAACGGCTTCGCAACGCTCACATTGTACAGCTTCAGATGTCCGGCATTGTCGCAGGGACTATGCTCCGGGGCATGTTCGAAGAGCGAATTCAAGGAATAATAAACGAAGTCAAAGAGCGCGATAACCTCGTGCTGTTTATAGACGAGGCACATACGATCATCGGCGCAGGGTCGGCTCTGGGAGCCAGTTCCGACGCGGCGAATATGTTTAAATCAGCGCTCGCGCGCGGTGAGATCCGCATCATCGGCGCGACCACCATGACCGAATACAAAGAGTACATCGCCGAAGACGAGGCGCTTGCGCGAAGGTTCCGTCTCGTCAAAGTCGATGAGCCTTCGGTCGAGGACACGCGCAAGATCGTCGTCGGCGTCCGCCCCAGGCTTGAGCGGAATTACTCGGTCACGATCTCTGATGAAGCGATAGAGACGGCGCTCGAAATGGCCCCGCGATACATTCGCAATCTGCATCTGCCTGACAAGGTCATCGGCTGGCTGGACACGGCGGCAGTCAAGGTCGAGATCAACCAGCCTGAGACCGGGGAGGTCCGCAGCGAGCATATAATAGATGTCATCAGCCAGGAGTCGCGCATACCCCGCGACATGATCTTTAGGGACACAAACGACCGCTTCGTCCATATGGAAGAAGCCTTGATGTCGCGCGTCGTGGGGCAGCGGAACGCGATAAGAGCTGTGGCGCAGCGGCTGCGCCTCAACAAGGGACCTCTTAAAGAGAATTTTTACAAGCCCGACGGCGTCCTGCTGTTTCTGGGCCCGACCGGCGTAGGAAAGACGGAGCTTGCCAAGGCCGTGGCCGAGTTCATGTTTGGCGACGACGACAAGATGGTCCGCATAGACATGTCCGAATATCAGGACGGCACTATTGCGGTCGAGAAGCTGATAGGCATGCCGCGCGGCATCGTCGGGAGCGAGCGCGGCGGCATACTGACCGAGAGGCTGCGCGATAACCCCTACACTGTGCTGCTGCTCGATGAGATCGAGAAAGCGTCGCCTTATCTGCTCAACCTCTTCTTGCAGGCGTTCGACGAAGGCTGGCTCACGGATGGTCGCGGCAAGAAGGTCTATCTGTCGGATGCGATCATCATCATGACGTCGAACCTGGGCTCCGAGAACTTCAAAAAGTATATGAAGCCGCTCGGGTTCGGCACGAAGACGCTTGCCGATATCTCTCAGATCAACCGCGAGGTGATCAAGGCGGCGGAAGAGAGGTTCTCACCCGAATTCCGCAACCGAATAGATGAGATCGTCGTCTTCGCGCCGCTTACCGTAGATGAGGTCAAGCAGATAGCCGAGCTTTACCTTGACAAGATCAAGAAGCAGATGAAACGGCATGGCAAACGAATGGAGCTGAGCCAGGAAGCGCTCGAATACCTTATAGAAAAAGGCTTCAGCCCGGCCTACGGAGCGCGGTTCCTCAAGCGCACCATCGACGAGCTTGTGAAACTCCCGGTCACTACTAAGTGGAAAGAAGCTCACAACTTCACCGTCGATTTCGTTGACGGCAACATAAAAATAAGCGCGAGCTAACCTGTCACTCGCCATCGTCTATTTCTTAAAATGGCGCTTCGAAGGCGCCGTTTCCCATTTGACGCCCCGCCCGGCGGCTACCGCCTTTTTGATTTTAATCTGCTGGCATAAATCCTTCATTGTGACGGCCCTGATCGGCTTCAAAGAGAGAGAGGCGCGCCGCGCGGGCGGAATAAAGTTTAATCTCTCAAAGGCTTAAGGGGTTTTTCTCTTCCGCCCCGAGTCTTTGGCACCGGATTAGCTATGTTTGTCGATCGAGTGAAGCAGCTCGGCAGATGCTTGAAGCCGCGCAGGCTTACATCACTTTGAAGCTCTGTAAATCACAGCCAAAAAAGTGTTGACTTGTAGAGGTGGTCAATAATAATGGCGGTGGCTCTCTCAGTCCCCATCCGGCTTTATATAGTATCCCCCCACAGCAATAACTCTCTCACAACGGCCTGAAGCCGTTGGAGAAACAAGCCTGTATAAACAGGCAAATTGAAGAAGACAGTTTAAGGAGAGACCTCTATGAAGAGACTGGTTAGGCATCTGATCGAATTAACATTCTTCACGGTTTTCGTTGCGGTGATGGCGGCAACTGCCTCGGCGCAATCGTCTGACACCGGGACCGTGACTATAACGGGCACAGTCAACAGCACGGCTTCATTGCGCTGGTGGACCTTCACCAACAATAACGCGGTTTCAGGTTTGAACGCGCCCAATACCCAGAACAGCCCGCTTGTATTCACGCTGGACCTGGGAGATGTTTCGCCCAACAACGCCAGCAACTACGTCGGCGGCACAGTGCAGGTAATAATGCGGACCAACGCGCCCTACACGCTGTCGGCTGCCGTGACGGCGTCGAGCGGGTTCGGGGCTGTCGGCAACACCAACGGCGACCTCGCTCTTACCGATATAGGCTTCGGCATACCTCAGGCTTCGCTTGCGGCTTCGGGGACGGGAGCGCTTGTTACGGCCACAGCCGTCAGCGGATCGACGGTTGTCGCCGCATTCGACAACAACCCGCTAACTGCCGCCAAGGACGGCGACGGCATTCCGACCTTTGGGGCTACGCTCAATAACCTTTCGACCACAGCGCCCGGAACACAGGTCCTGAGCGGTCCTCGCATCTCCAGAGGCGGCGGTCTCAATTCACAGAACAACGGTTTGCTGGCGAATACGATTTACGCTGTCGGGCCGCAGTTCTTTACGCCGACCGGCAGCTTTTCAGCTACGGTTACATATACGCTGGCTACACCCTGATGGCGGGTCGCGCGTCCGGGGTAGAAATGAGCTTATCGCGCTAGAGCCGAACCAGCCTCTAAAGGCAAGCGCCCCCGCTCAGCAGGGGGGCGCTTGCGCCGGACGCGCGCGACTACCCCGAACAATCCCGGTTGCTCCAATCGATAGTTCCATATCTTCACTTGAGGAGGTGCTAAAAAGGTGGGAGTCCTTAAGATGCTGTTTGCCGCCCTCGCGCTCGTTCTCACAGCCCCTGCCCTCACGTTTGCCCAGAATGATGCGGCCACACCGCAGCCGAAGATACCGGATCTTGACGACATTACCATATCGCCTTCACGTTATGAGCTGATCATGACGGCGGGCTTTCAAAAGACTGTGGTGGTCAAGTTGATATACACATCGGTCAGCGGCAAGGCCGAGCCTGTCAGGGTCTTCACTTATCCGGGCGACTGGACGATTGAGCGTGGTGGAAAGATAGGTTTCTACAAACCCGGGACGTTTGCGAACTCAGCCTGCGCCTGGCTGACCTACAGCCCCGTTGAGGAGACGATAAGACCGGGCGACACCCACTCGATAAGGGTGACCATCTCTGTCCCCGCCGATGCCACGCCCGGCGACCACCTGGCCGTGTTGTTCGTCGAGCCGCGAGGCGATAACCTCAAGCTCGCTCAGAGCCAGAAACAGGTCCGCATGAAATTTCGGCTGGCAGCGATCTTCTACATTATGGTCCCGCAGCTTACGCAGAAGGCGTCGCTTGAAAACCTCAGGGCCGAAGCAGGCGAGAAAGCGGTCATCGTCACCCCGACTTTCAAGAATGAGGGGAACTCTCGCGTGCGGCCCGTATGCTCTATCAAGGTCGTAGATCAGGCGGGCGTAGTCGTGGTCGAGAAATCGAATATCGAATCGCTACCGGTGCTTGCCAATAGCGAGATCGATTCGCCATTGCAGATCGATAAGGCGCTCCCCGAGGGCAGTTACACCCTCCGCTACCGCGTCGACTTCGGGAATGGAAACGTCAGCGAAGGCCGGACCGACTTTATCGTGAAGCCGAAATCGGAGGCTGCCAAGGGCAAAGGCGGGAGCTGACGCGAAGTCGTTCACCCCGCTTCATCAGATACCCCGGCAGGAATAGAAGACTACCCCCGCAGAGAATAGAAGACCCCGTTAAGAGAACAGGGAGAAGTCTCGAAATGAGTTGGTCATTCAGACGACTTGCGTGGTCCACGCTGCTATTAACTATCGCTCTTATAGCCGCGCCCTCTGCTGGCGCACAGACCGTCGACAGCGGGACGATAACTTTGCAGGGGAACGTTTGGGGCTATGTCGAGGTGAGAGCAGGCGGGGCCGCTACGCTCATAAACAATTCCGGCGGCGGGATAACGAATAATAAAGCGAAAGGGCAGAGCCTCAACAACCCTACGACTCTAACGATAGACTTCGGCGACGTCGGGCCGAGCAATACGGCGAGCTTCGTAGTCGCGACCGTCCCGCTCAGGCTCAGAAGCAATGTCTCTTACACGCTCAGGATGAGCGCCGCCGCCATGGCTTATGGGAGCGGCACTCCCGACGCCGATTCGGTCACGCTCGCCGATGTAGGGTTCGGGGTCGTGTCGGCTGTGCGCGATAGCACGGGAGGGGTGGCGAGCGGGGCCGACATTATCGCAGCAGCGGCGAGCGGCGACCCGACATTGCCTGCAAACGGCTCGACGAACGCGGCGGGCCGGTATGTATATAACGCGGGTCATGCGCTGTCAAATTACACGGCCAGCACGACCATATTGACCGGGCCTCGAATCATGAATGCTGTGGTCCCTACCGGTAACACAAACGGCCTCGTCGTAAATACCGTCTTTACGATCAAGCCCCAGTTCTTCACGCCGGGGAGCTTTTCGACGTCGGTGACCTTCACCATCTCCAATCCGTGAGGTCATGAGGACTTCGGAAGATGAGCAGGCTTCGCGCTACAGTCATAATGATTCTGATCGTCGCAGTCTTCTTCTGCGGCAGCAATCTCTCGCAGGCCGATCCCAGAAAGCACGACATAGGCAGCGCGGGCCAGCCTTCAATCACCGGCAATCTCGGCGGTTCTGTAACGGGCAACCCGAGCCTGCTTGCCAACCTCGTCGTTACCGTAGACTTCGGGGAGCTGACGCCGGTCAATCCGAGCGGGATCATAAAGGTTGTCGTGCCTGTTGCGATCCGCAGCACCAACGAATATCAGGTCAGGGTTTCGGTTACGGGGACCTTCGGAACCAATCCAAATTCGGTTCAGCTCTCAGACATAGGATTCGGGATACAGAACTTCAGGTCGCTCGGCGCAAGGGCGACGGCTTGCAGCGCCAACTCTGTAATCAACAGCCTGTTCAACAACGACCCGGCATCAGCGGTGACGATAGACCCGGTAACTGGCCGGGCCACTTATCCGTCATCTCTAGCCAGTATCGGGGCTTCTGCCCTGTTGATAAACGGCCCCGTGCTGTCGGTGTTTCAAGGCGTGGGCAACTGGAGAAGAGAGACTAATAACGGCAGGGCATTCGATGCGATACTCGCTATAAAACCTCAGTGGTTCGAGCCGGGCCCTTTCACGGTGACGCTGACCTTCACGATGTCGGACGGACCGAACTTCCCCTGTACCTGAGGCGGCACGAAAATGGGAAGAACAAAATATAAGAGATCATTGCTCGCATTTCTGCTCTTGCTCGTTATCCCCGCGCTCGCCGTCGCGCAATCCGACCGAAGCGGTGAGGACGGCATAGGGATAGCGCCTACGCGGTTCGAGTTACCTATGATGCCGGGGACGGAAAAGACCGTCGTGGTCAATGTCATCTATAACTCGGTATCCGGCGAAGCAGAGCCTTGCAGGCTCGTCGCATATCTTGGAGACTGGTCTATCCTGAAGAACGGTGACACAGAGTTTTACAGGGCAGGGAGCCAGCCCGGCAGCGCTTCTCCATGGCTGATATACAGCCCCGGCGAAGTGACGGCAATACCCGGCAAGGTCCATCCGATCAGGGTGACGATCTCTGTGCCGAAGGACGCGACGCCCGGCGATCACCTGGCGGCGCTGTTTGTCGAGTCGCGCCCTGATAACATCAAGCTCGATAAGAACCGGCGGCAGGTGGTACTGCGATTCCGCATGACAGCGCTGTTTTACATAATGGTGCCGCAGCTCACCAGGAAAGGCTCGCTCGAAAACCTTACAGCCGGCCAGAACGAAAACGGTATAGTCGTCACACCTACTTTAAAAAACAGCGGCAATAGCCACTTGAGGCCAGTCCACTCGATCAGGATTATTGACAGCGCCGGTGCGGTCGTCGCCGATCTTCCCCCGCGAGAGTCGCTGCCCGTACTTGGAGATTCTGAGATGAGCCCGCCGCTGCTGATCGAAAAGAGTCTCCCGCCGGGTAGTTACTCGGTCCGTTACAGGGTCGATTTCAAAGATGGGACGCCGATCACCGAAGGGCAGGCCGATCTGATCATCAAGCCTCCCGCCTCAGAGACAAAACAGACCGGCCACAGGTGATCGACGAGAATACGCAGATCAAAATCGGTATCACCGCAGAGGGATCATTCAATACTCTGCGTCCTCTGCGCTTAACAATATCTGATTACCTTCCGGATGACGGGAATCGTTTTACGTTGATCTCTGAAGGTTTGTTGATAACAGGCAGCAAGACATCCTCGGTCACGCCGCCTGCTTTAACACGGACCTGGAGCGATACGTGGGCCGACTTTGTGCCGTCGGGCAGCGTCTTCTCATCTATCAAAAGCGTGTGCTCGCCGGGAGGCAAGTCGCCCAGAATGAACTCTCCCTGCGAGTCGGTAAGAGTATCGCGCCCGCTTGCCGTTACGATTCGCACATCGGGAAGCGGTGTCTCGTCCGGGTCCACACGACCGTTGCCGTCCCGGTCCATCCAGACCAGTCCTCGCATCCTGCCGGTCCTGACGAGCCGGAAGTCGATTATCGTGTCCTGTCCGGGTTCGAGGACCGCAGTCTGCTGATAGCTGTCGAGCAGCGTCAGGTCTGCGCGCACAGAGAGCAGATCGAGGTAGAGGGTATGTTCTCCTGACTTGATACTGTCGACTCGAAATTCGCCGTTGCGGTCAGATACGGCGTAGAAGTTTCCATCGACGCGCACCTGCACGTCCGCCTGTGGAAGGTCCACGCCTGCATCGAACCTGCCGTTCAGGTTCACGTCCTGATAGACCTTTCCGTAAAACGCCCCCAGCTTGCTTATCTCGGAGACGGGCGCGTACTGCGCGGCCTCGGCCCTGCCGCTCTTCCAGAAGGCCCCCCGAATCTGTAGAAGGAGTTGCGGCCCGGTCGGGGCATGCGCGTATGAGAGCTGGAATATCTGCTGGCCGGGCAACTCGATCGCCGTAAGAAACCGG
>DASTET010000781.1:0-2322 GCA_035709445.1 Blastocatellia bacterium
CTCGCCATACATCGCCGCCGAGCGTGGCTTCATAGATGAGGTGATCGAGCCTCGCTTCACAAGACAGAAGCTGATCCGCGCGCTCGACCTGCTTGAGACGAAGCGGGACCAGAACCCTCCTAAAAAGCACGGCAATATCCCGCTGTGATCGGGCAGGGTCAGAATTTCAGCTTGCCGGTCAGGATGTTTTTAAACATCACCCAGTCGCCGATGAGGCTGTAGAGGGGATATGTGAAGGTCGCAGGGCGGTTCTTCTCAAAGAAGAAATGGCCTGCCCAGGCAAAGCCATAGCCTATGACCGGAAGCGCCAGCAGCGCAAGCCAGCTCTGCGTGAGGACTGAGTAGGCGAGAGTCACAAGCACAAGCGCGCTCCCTATGAAATGAAGCCGACGGCACATCGAGTTGCTGTGCTCGGATAGATAGAAAGGATAGAACTCCTTAAAACTCCTGTATCTTTTCTCCATCGCAGCTTGATTCACCTCATCACGAGTTCGTCGGGGTTTTCGGGCACGGCGATGAATGGAAGGTTGCGATACCGCTCGCCGACATCGAGCCCGTAACCGACAACGAAATGGTTCGGTATCTTAAAGCCGATATAGCGCGCGTTGATCTCTATCTCGTGGCGGTCTGGCTTATCGAGCAGCGCGGCAATCTCAAGCGAGTTCGCATCGCGCGAGCGAAAGATATTTGCGAGATAGTTCAACGTCAGGCCGGTATCTATGATGTCTTCGACGACGAGCACGTCCTTGCCCGCGAGGCTCTTGTCGAGGTCTTTCGTTATCCTGACCTCGCCGGAAGACTTGGTGGATGCGCCGTAACTCGATATGCCGATGAAATCGAGCGAAAGCGGCAGGTCGATCACCCTCATCAGGTCTGAAAGAAAAACGCATGCGCCTTTCAGCACCGCAAGCAGGTGAAGGTTTTTGCCCGCGTAATCGCGCGTTATCTGCTCGCCCATCTCGCGCACTCGCGCCTGCAACTTTTCGGTTTCGATCAGTATCCTCAAGTTCGGATCGTTAATAAAAGAACCCTGCGCATTGGCGGCCATCACGCTTCTCCTGGTTTCAGTTTTTTCGGCTGAGTGGGCAATATACGATAAGATAGTCTGGCGAGTCTAGCTCTAAGAGTCTGGCGCGTCTAGCGAGTCTGGCGCGTCTGGCGCGTCCTGCTCTTGACGGTTCTGGCTACATTGCATTATCTCATTCAAGCGACGTCTGACTTTAAAGCGACGCGCCAGACGCGCCAGACCCGCTAGACGCGCTAGACTACTTCTATGAGCATAATTGACGAGAGAGGCAAGCGAGTAATCACTGAACAGGAGATTCGTTCGGCAGCCGCCGACGATACGGTGCGGATCGATGAAGATGCGTTGATCACGCCGCTTGCAGCAGATATTGCGCGCGAGCGAGGCATAAAGATCGAGCGGGTGCGCCGCCGATCTCACACACGCAAACAGAGAGTCGCTGTCGGGGCCGACCACGGCGGGTACGAGATGAAAGAACATCTCAAGCGCGTGCTGTCGGACCTCGGACACGAATTCCAGGACTTCGGCACCCATTCGACCGAAGCGGTCGATTATCCCGATTATGCCCATCTCGTTGCGCGCGCCGTCTCTCGGGGGACCTGCGGGGTCGGAATAGTGATCGATGGCGCTGGCATAGGCTCCTGTATGGCGGCGAATAAAGTGCCCGGAGTGCGCGCGGCCATGTGTTATGACGCGGCCACGGCGCGAAACAGCCGCGAGCATAACGGCGCGAATGTGCTTACGCTCGGCGGAAAGATGATCTCTCAGGATCAAATGCGCGAGATAGTCCAGGTGTGGCTCTCGACCGAGCTGACTGAAGACCGCCACCGCCGCCGGGTCGAAAAGATAGAAGCCATCGAGCGCGAATACCTCAAGTAAGAAGCCAGAAGCCAGAAGCCAGAAGTCAGAAGCCGGTCGAGACTGATTCCGACGATCTTCATGCATCCGTTATCGAGATGCTTTAAAAGAGATTCTGGCTTCTGGCTTCTGGCTTCTAATCTTTTTTCTAAACGTTTTCCCTGCCCGGCGTGTAGTACTAAATAGAGGAATGGAGAATACCGGGATGGCGGGCGAGGTAGCTGAAATAGCTCTGATGACTAACAGCCTGGGATTGAATGAGGATGCGGTCGGGGCGGCTGATCAGTCTCTACGAGATTCCATAGAGCGCGCCGCGTCGGGCGATGCGAACGCTTTTGAGAGCATAATGACTCGTTATCAACACAGAGTGGTCTCTACCGCGTGGCGGATGCTCGGCAACCGGGAAGATGCGCGCGATGCGGCGCAGGAATCCTTCCTCA
>DASTET010000782.1:0-3552 GCA_035709445.1 Blastocatellia bacterium
CTGCTGGCGCGTGACCACATCGAGCGGACAATACATAGTCTGTGTGCATCCGAGCGTGATCTGCCGGACGGCCATCTGATCTATGAACCGGTAGAAGGGATTCGCAGGCGGCACGTCCGTGAACCGCTGCATTGCAGGCTCAGGCGGATTGAAGTCGCCGAGCGCGCGAATGATGAAGGCTGCCATCTGCTGGCGAGTTACTACATCATCGGGGCAGTAGTTGCCTGTGTTGCAGCCTAGTGTTACTCCACGGGCCGACAGCTTACCTATGAAGGTGTAGAAGGGATGGGATTCAAGGACATCGGTGAAGGCCGCGCCTTGAAGCACGGTGTAGGTGATGCCAGCGACGGTGATGGAGCCAGCGCGAGGAGCGGTGCCGGTGTGGCTGGAGACAGTATAAGAGACCGAGCCGTCGCCGGTGCCTGAAGCGCCCGATGTGATCTGAATCCAGGGGTCGTTGCTCACAGCGGTCCAGTTGCAGGTCTGGGGAAAGGTGCGGACGTTGATAGTGGCAGAGCCACCGTTAGCGGCGAAGGACCCGTCTGCATCGAAGATAAGGAACTGGCAGCCTGCCCCGCCCGGCGTGCTGCTGCCAGGCGCAGGTCTAAAGAGCCCATCGATTTTGAACGTCCTGGAAGCTGTGGAAGCATTGTGAAACACGCTGCCGGGAAACTCGGCTTTGATGGTTTGTACCTGGCCATCTGCGAGGGCCAACTGAAACTGCCCTCTAGCTCTCCCGCTAAAGTTGGTTAGGCCCCTTGTCACATCGGCCTCCTCCAAAGCGCGTTGATAGAAATACTCGATAAACTGATCGTTCAGTGCAAGGGCTGCGGGACTGTCTTCCTCCAAGGAGGCGAAAAAATGAACTTCATTCGGCCCATATAAACCGATGTCGAATAGAGTGACTCGCGAGGGATTTCGAATTCTGAACTCACCCGATCCCTTGTCTTCGGCGGGGCCTTGCGGGGCAAACAGCCCGCGCTGGTCTTCATTATTACGATTACTCGGACTTACGCCGGTGTTGATGGCGGGGCTGCCCGGCTGCGGCATGCGGACCTTAGTATCCCCGCCGTAGAAACCCAGGTCTGTAAGTTTCGGATCAATAGGACTGCCGGATGTGCCAAAATTATCACCGGTCTGCGGCGTGATGTTTGAGTCAGTGCCGTCGCCGATCAGGTTGCCGCCCTGTGAGGTCACTGAGCCGGGCGGGGCGAAGATGTCGCCACTCGATCCCAAGCTGGTTTCGTTCTGAGCAGCAATAACGTTTTTCAGGGTTGTGGTGCCTCCCGGCTCCTGAAACAGCCCGCAACCGTTGCCGAAAAGAGCATCATTTGTTGTGAGAGTGCAGTTTCCCAGATGTAATGTGCTGCCAGCCGTGCTGTAGAGTCCGCCGCCGTCACCTGGGTTCGCTACATTGTCGTAGAAGGTGCAGTTGGTCGCCGTCACATTCGCACTGTCTAAGTAGATTCCACCGCCATTCTCAGCAGAATTTCTGTTGAAAGTGGATTTAGTAAACCTGATCCCCGGTGCTCCACTATCGCTGTAAACAGCGCCGCCCCGAATACTTGCAGAATTTCCCTCAAAGGTGGTCCGGTCTACAAGCTGGGGAAGAAAGGAGGTGCTCAGGTTTAAAATAGCGCCGCCGTCGCCCACCGTGCTGTTACTTAAGAAGGTGGACCTGAACACATTCAAGAGGCCCTGATCGTCGTTGGCAATGCCGCCGCCGCCGGCTGCTGACCCGCAATTGCGGACAGTTGCGCCCTGTAATGTGAGGGAGCCTGTGTTGTAAATACCCCCGCCAAACGATGATAAGGCCATGCATTCGGCGACTGTTACATCAGTTAATGTAAGGTTGCCCCGGTTGATGATGCCGCCGCCTTCGGCCAGGGACTTGCCATTTGAAATGGTCAGGTTAGAGAAAGTTACATCGAAGCTGGCCTCGATGATGAAGACTATGCTGGCATCGTTGCCGCTGATGGCCAGCCTGTCCTCCCCCGGCCCGTTGATAGTCAGGTTTTTGTCGATCAGTATTTCGCCGCTTGTCAGCGTGATCGTGCCCGTCAGGCCGGGGTCGATATCGATCCTATCGCCCGGCGATGCGCCGGCTATCGCCTGCCGCAGCGACCCCGGCCCGCTGTCGTTCAGGTTTGTGACTTCATAAGTCACAGTCTCAATCATCATGCTCCAGCCGGTCGCAAATGAGCCGCTATTTCCTGGCGTGTCATCAAAGACAAACAAACTCCAGGCCCCCGTAGGGACCTCTCCGCTAAAGGCCGTCGTCAGCGTTTCGAAACGAGCCGGGTTGCCATAGGGCGGGGCCGGGGCAGGGGCAGGGAAGCTGTCTGCGTCGCCCCCATCATAATTGCTGGTCGTGTAGGTCCTCGGAACTATCTGGCCGTTGTCGGGGAGCGGGACCGCGCCGGCTTCCTCGTCGTCCAGAAAGATGTTTCGATTAGTTAGGGCGAATGAGCCGCCTGCGTCCGACATAAGTATAAGAGACCGCCCCGAGGGGCTTACCAGGAGGACATTGATATCGTCCGGGTTGGGATGGGTGAGATTGTTGAGTGACAGGCTGACACTGCTTATGACTCCATCGAGGCCGGAGACATTGATTGTAGATGGGTAAAGCGAGGAAGGGCCAGAGTCGGGGATAGGGATGGATTGAAAGTTGTTGAAAAAGTCGCTGTCGTCTGAGGGCTGCAACGTGGCTTTCTGGGTAGTCCTGATTTGGGCGGGGGCCTCGACGCTCTCAGACCGCCCGGCCCGGCTGAGCGGTGCGAGCAACTCGACGGCGAGCGTTAATATCAACAGCGCGAGCGTGATCCTGAAGCGATTTAATTGTGAGGCTCTCATGTGAAATCTCCTCCTGTGATCTCAGATATCAATTGAGTTTGTGCAGATATAGAGCTGCCCCTGTTGCGTTTCGATGAAGTGGAGGCTGCCCGCCTCCACCCTCTGGTATATCTCCCTCAGACTCAGCCCCGTCAAAGCGCTCGCCTCTTGAGGAGAGATCATCCGCGTCTCGGCAAGGCATTTCGGGCAGCGGGCCATTATTTGAATATGCGGCCTGCTGACCCGGATGACCCGGCTTCTTTCAACGGTTATCTCTATGGTCTTTTTTATGAGTCTTCTTCCCACCCAGCCTCCATAACAAAATGTTGCTGTAGGCGTCGCTCCTGGATTACAATTGGCCCCCAGATTCTCCAGGCCGTTGCCTGCGGCTTTCGGCTCTGAGCGCGGCAGACTATAGCCCTTGCGCTGCTGAAAGTAATTAGGAAGTTCTGAAGAAGTTCTGAAGACGGCTATGAGCAAGCAGATCAAGCAGTTCTACGAGTTCGGCCCGTTCCGCATAGACCCGTCGCAGCGAGTGTTGTTTCGAGAAGGCAAGCCCGTTTTGTTACCGCCGAAGGTATTTGAGACGCTTCTGGCGCTGGTCGAGCACAGCGGCCAGATAGTCGAGAAGGACAAACTGCTGGAAGAGGTCTGGCCTGAAACATTTGTTGAAGAGAACAACCTGACGCAGAATATCTCGGCCTTGCGTAAGACGCTGGG
>DASTET010000783.1:0-4455 GCA_035709445.1 Blastocatellia bacterium
ATCCCGGGTTGAAACGGAGCCTCGGCAACAAAGAGGCGGGTTCGGTTGCGGCGCTGCCGATGTGGATAAACTTCATGGAGCATTTCCTCAAGGACAAGCCCGACGACAAGTTCCCGAAATCGCCGCCTCCTGACAAAGAGATTCTGGCCCGTCGTATGGAAGCTGAGAGAGCGATTCGTAAGGCCGCCGCCGAAGAGGCCGCCACGCTCGTCACAGATGATGCTGCCGATAAGGTTAAGAGCGTTATACAGGGAGAGGAGCTTCCGCCTCCCCCGCCGACCTTTCGGCCTACGCCGAAGATGGAAGAGCAGGAGCGGGGACTGCCCGCCCGGACTAACCAGGAGCGGCCCCGAACAGATACTGATCGCAAACCGGACCGCACGGATGAGAAACGCGGAGGCGATGACAAGGATAAAAAGAAGCGAGGAAAGAACGGATAATTCAGCCGCCGAGTATTGATTGAGCAGAGATGTATATAGTCATTATTCTGGTACTGATCGCCCTGATTGTCGGGTGGTGGCTCAGGAGCGAGCGAGCATTGAGCCGAAATGAGAGGGCCTATCTCAAGCGGCGCGGGTACGATTTTGATGAAGAGGAAGAGACCGGGCCGCCTCCCCCGAGCGATACCCGGCTGTTCAACCTGATAGAGTCGCTGGGCGACATCTCGCCCTACTCTCGCCAGCGCGCAGCCGAGGAGCTTGCGCGCATGTGCAAAGAGAGACGCCGCGACCCTCGAATGCTGTCCTCGCTCGTCAGCACGCTGGATGATAGCGATGCATCTGTTCGGAGCGCGGCGGCATCGGCGCTCGGGTATCTTGGAGACGCCCGCGCAATCGAGCCTATCAAACGCCGGATAGAGCACGAAGAATCGATCCACGTACGCGCCGCACTCCAGAACGCGCTCGAAAAACTCCAGCCGGCCAGCCTTGAGAACCTGGCCGCGGATGAACGCGGATAAACGCGGATCGAGTTGTAAATTCTTGTACCGGGTCCGGCCTCACATTGCGCCCACTTTTGTTCCTGTGATAACGTATCAGCCGAGCAATTCAGCTAAGGAATAAAACAGCACATTCCGAGAGACTGCAAATGGCGCAGATGAGGGCTCCACTCGTATCGATGTTTGTTCTGCTTGCGGTCACCTCATCTCAGGTCGTCGCAGAGCCTCCAGCCCTCCAAAAGGAAAGCGAGCCGATCACTATCCGAGGTCGCGTTGTCAGATTCGACCCGAATCAGGATAAGCCTTTCGCGTTTAAGGCCGAGAATGGCCGCCTATACCGGTTCCTGGCCAATGATGTATTGACCGATATATTCGCCGACGATCGGGTTCGAGACCGTCAGCTTCAAATAACGGGGCTGCTTCACAAAGAGGACAGGCTTGAGGTTACAAAGGTGCAGTCTTTACGCGGCGGGAAGCTTTACGATCTTTACTATTTTTGCGACGTGTGCAACATAACGACCTATGCGCCGGGACCCTGTCCGTGCTGTCGCAAAGAACTTGAATTCAGAGAGACGCCCGCGTCCGAGCCCTAGCTCGCGTGTGGCCGTTTTATACGTGGAGGCAACGGATGAGTGACGATAAGAAGAGAGAGAACGAATCGGGCCTGTCACGACGCAACTTCTTGAAAGTTTCGGGCATTTCGCTCTCGGTCCCGCTCGTCATGGGACACAGAGTGATAGAGGTTGCGGGCGCGCAGGTCAAACTTTTCGGGCCGGGCAAGACGCAGGTCACACTGCTTGTCAACGGCGCGAAGAAAACGGTCGAAGTCGAGCCTCGCGTTACATTACTCGAAGCGCTTCGCCACGAGCTTGAGCTTACAGGCGCAAAGCGCGTGTGCGACCGCGCGACCTGCGGGGCCTGCACGGTCATTATGGATGGAAAGCCGGTCTATGCCTGCACGGTGCTCGCCATTGACGCACAGGCCAAACAGATTACGACCGTGGAAGGGCTCGCGCGAGGTGAGAACCTGCACCCGATTCAGCAGGCATTCGTCGATAACGACGCTCAGCAGTGCGGGTTCTGTACGCCGGGGTTCGTCGTCGCCTGCAAGGCGTTTCTCGACAAGAATCCGAACCCGACACCAGATGAGGTTCAGCAGGGGCTCGGCGGCAATCTCTGCCGCTGCGGCACCTATGTGGGCGTAAGAGCCGCCGTGCTACAGGCGGCGAAGGCGCAGAGAGGAGGGCGGCGCAATGGCTGAATATAAATGGCCCGATGCGGAAAACCGCACCCTTATAGGGAAACGAATATCGCGCGTCGACGGACCCGAAAAGGTGTCGGGACGGGCAAAGTACACCGCCGATGTAAAGCCCGCCGGTATGCTTTACGGAAAGGTGCTTCGCTCCCCGCACGCGCACGCGAAGATAACGGCTATCGATACGAGCGCGGCGGAGAAGATGCCCGGCGTTAAAGGCGTGCTTGTGATAAACGGCCCCGGCACAGAGATCAACTGGCAGGGGATGGAGATCGTCGCCGTGGCAGCGGTCGATGAGCCGACGGCTGAAGACGCCGTCCGCGCGATAAAAGTCACCTACGAGAAGCTGGCGCACATGGTCCAATACACAGACCCGAAGGCTGCGGGCGAGCTGGCGCGGCCCTCTGCCGAACAGGTCTCCGGAGACCCGGACAAGGCTTTTTCCGAGGCTGAAGTCGTGGTCGAAGGCTCCTACGGCATGCATATCATCACGCACTGCTGTCTGGAGCCTCACGGATCTGTCGCTCAATGGGAAGACGACAAAAACCTGCTCGTTCAAATCTCGACGCAGGCCGTGAGCCTCGTCGCAGGACAGATGGCCACTCCGCTCGGCATACCCGCCGGAAATATCCGCGTCAAACAGGACCACATAGGAGGCGGGTTCGGAAGCAAGTTCGGGCCGGACCCGTGGGACGTTGCTGCCGCGAAGCTTTCAAAACAGGCGGGCGGAAAGCCGGTCAAGATCATGCTTGAGCGCGATGCGGAATTGATGAGGGCTGGCGTCCGCCCCTCTGCGTTCGCTCGCGTCAAGGTAGGCGCGAAGCGAGACGGCCAGATAATCGCGTGGCAGTCTCAATCGTGGGCTACGGGCGGGCTTGGCGGCGGAGGCGCATCGCCCGTCCCCTATGTCTTCAACGTGCCGAATCAACGAAAACAGCATACGGCAATTGTGAACCACATAGGCCCGGCGAGGGCGTGGCGCGCTCCCGGCCATCCGCAGGCATGTCTGATCACAATGTCCGCTTTCGAGGACCTGGCCGCCGAGCTGAAGATGGACCCTGTCGACCTGTTCCTGAAAAACATCGAGCTAACGGGTCCGAGGGCGAACGTTTACCGGGATGAGTTAAAGATCGCTGCTGATCTTATCGAATGGAAGAAGAAGTGGCATCCTCGCGGCGATAATACACCGGGGCCGGTCAAGCGAGGTCTTGGCGTTTCGATCCACACCTGGGGCGGGCTTGGTCACGCGAGCGATTGCGATATAACCGTTCACCCCGACGGTTCTGTCGAATTAAAGATGGGCACACAGGACCTGGGGACCGGGACCCGCACGACGCTCGGCATAGTTGTCGCTGACACATTCGGGCTGCCATTCAACGCGGTCAGAGTGCATATCGGGGACAACCGCTATCCCACATCGGGCGCATCCGGCGGCAGCACGACCATCGGCGGAATATCCGCCTCGGCTCGTCGCGGCGCGCTCGACGCTCTCGATCAGATCTTTGCCAGGGTCGCCCCCGCGCTCGATGCGAAACCAGAAGAGCTTGAAGCGTTCAAGGGCACGATAAGAGTCAAAGCTGATCCTAAGCGAAGCATCCCCTGGAAACAGGCGTGCTCGAAGCTCGGCCAGATGCCGCTCACAGTCAGGGGGAAGAATCCCGGTCCGGGCAGCCTCATAAGCAGCGGCGTGGGCGGGGTTCAGATGGCGGACGTCTCCGTCGATATAGAGACTGGCGTCGTCAAGATCAATAAGATAGTCGCCGTACAGGATTGCGGTCTGATCATCGATATGAAGACCGCCGAGAGCCAGGTCTACGGCGCATTGATCATGGGCGTCGCCTACGCGCTCTATGAAGAGAAGATTGTCGATGCCGCTACCGGGCGCATGCTCAATCCGAACATGGAGTTTTACAAGCTGGCCGGGATCGGAGACATCGGCGAGCTTGTGGTCCATATGATGACCGGCAAAGGGTATGACGAGCGAGGCGTGATAGGCCTGGGCGAGCCGCCCGTAGTATCGCCCGGCGCGGTGATCTCGAACGCGGTCGCAAATGCAATCGGGGTGCGCGTTCCGACGCTGCCGCTCACGCCCGACCGCGTGATCGAAGCTCTCGAAAAGAAGGGAGGAAGCAATGCACGCATTTGAGTATGCAAGCCCGACTACTAAAGAGCAGGCCGTCAGATTGCTTGGCAACACAGAGAGTGAGGCTCAGGTTTTGGCGGGGGGCACCGATCTGCTTTCTCTCATGAAAGATGATGTCGC
>DASTET010000784.1:0-13160 GCA_035709445.1 Blastocatellia bacterium
GGACGAGCTTCCCGGGCCCGCCTCGGCCTTTACGCTGAAGGTAAAGGGAAAGAATTTCCGCCCCAGCTCTACGATCTTTCTCGACGGCCAGCCGCTCAACACGCAGCGCTTCAGCGAGACCGATCTTCGCGCTCAGGTCTCCGCCGAGATAGCGCGATCTATAAGACAGATTGCGGTACAGGTCAAAGATGTCGCGGTGCCGGAACTTGCGTCTAACGAGGTGAGCCTCGTCATCTTCGGCCCACGAATAAGCGAGCTGCGACCGTCGGTCAGCAGGATCGTCGCCGGGACGAGCAAATTCGGGCTGCGGGTTCTTGGCGTGAACTTCCGGCAGGGCGCGCAGGTCGAGATAAACGGCCAGCCCATCCCTCGAAACCGCGTCATACAGCAGACCGGCAGGCTCATCAGAGTCAGCGTTCCCGGACGCTTCTATTCAAATGCCGGCACGCTTTCGGTCACGGTGCGCAACCCTGAAGAAGGCGGCGTCTCCTCGCCTGAAGAGCTTCAGGCGCTTGCGCCCGAGATTATCTCGTTCGTGCCGGGCAAGGTGCTTGCCGGGCTGTCCGATGTTCGGATAGACCTCAGGGGCGAGAATTTCCTGAAGAAGGCGAGCGTCTTCGTAGGCGACGGGACGCGGGCCTTCAAGATTGAAAAGCAGAAAGTGCGATTCAGGTCCAGCAACCGCATAGTCGTCACGCTGACAAACGAGCTGAATGAGCTTTTGAAACAGCCGGGCCAGCTTCGCTTCCAGGTCGTCAACCCGAACAAAGCCGATGGCGTGGCTTCGGCGGAGAAATCGCTTCAGGTAGCAGGCCCCGAGATTGCAGAGGCGGCGATCAAATCTATAGATGGCGATGACTCACACGTGCGGCTGGTCGTCACGGGCGAGAACTTCCGCAGGGGCGCGGTGATCGAATTCGTAAAGGGCGGCGCGGTCGTCCGCCGCCAGGAGCCCGAGCGAATAAACGAAGTGAAGCTCTCTATCACCTTCCGGGCGAAGAAGCTCGACGCGCTAGGCGTCTTCGAGGTCCGAGTCGTAAATCCCGGTCAGGTGCTTTCAAACGGCAAACAGCCCCGGCTGGAAGAGGTAGCAGATGCGGGCGGCCAGCAGTGACCCCTAGCCTTACATTTATTCCTCAGCCGACTCCATAGGGGTTTCGGGCTTTCTCAACACGTAACCCGCGCCGCGCACGGTGTGAATAAGCCTTGGCGAGAAGTCGCGGTCTATCTTGTTGCGCAGGTAATTCACATATACATCGATGACGTTTGTGAAGGCGTCGAAGGATTCGTTCCAGACCTTCTCGGCGAGTATCGTGCGCGAGAGCACCTGGTCAGGGTGGCGCATAAAGCATTCGAGCAGGGCGAACTCTTTTGAGGTGAGCTGAATAGGCTGGCCTGCGCGCGTCACGCGGCGCGTGAGCGGGTCGAGCTGAAGGTCCGCCACCTGAAGCCTTAGGCTTACTTCGGCCCGGTTGCGCCGCGTAAGCGCGCGCACGCGCGCAAGCAGCTCGGCAAACGCGAACGGCTTCGTCAGGTAATCGTCGGCCCCCGAATCGAGCCCCCGCACCTTCATCTCTACGGAATCGCGCGCAGTAAGCAGCAGAATAGGGGTCGGCACACGCTCCTGGCGGAGGCGGCGGCAGATTTCGAGCCCGTCGAGACGCGGAAGCGTTATGTCGAGGATGATCAGATCGTAGCCGCCGGAATAGGCGCGAAAGAGTCCGTCTTCGCCGTCCGGGGCGACGTCGATGACCGCACCCTCCTCCTCAAGACCGCGCTTGATGAAAGCGGCCATCTTGGCTTCGTCTTCGACAAGCAGGATATGCATGGCGATGGCATTAGTATACAGTAAGTGTGTTATACTTCTGGCAGGTTTTTTGGAGCGGGTCGGACGGTCGCTGGCGAATCGATGATCTCAAATTTGAGATTTCAGATTAGAGATTATCGGAGCGCGGGAGGAAAGTCCGAACACCGAAGGGCAGCGGACTGGTTAACGGCCAGGCGGGGTGACCCGACGACAAGTGCAACAGAGAACAGACCAGCCGATGGCCCCAGAACGCTTTGCGTCGCGGGGCACAGGTGATGGGTGAAACGGTGGAGTAAGAGACCACCAGCACGGGTGGCGACACTCAGTGGCTAGGCAAACTCTCCGCGGTGCAAGACCAAATAGGGAGGCGTCAGCAGGGCTGCCCGCCCGAAGCGCGTCAGGCGTGCCTGCGCGCTACGACCTCCGGGTAGGTCGCTTGAGCGAGCGGAGCAATCCGCCGCCTAGATGAATGACCGTCGCTTCCGGGTGACGCCCTGAGGGGGTGATCTCGGAAGTTACAGAATTCGGCTTACAGACCCGCTCCAATGACTGGCTTAACCTGAACCCGGAGATTGATGGTGAATAGGAACAAGTATCTTTTCGGCCTCATAGGGCTTGCCGCAGGTTTTCTCGTGAGCTTCTTCTTGACGCAATCCATTAACAGGAGCGCGGCAGTCTCGGCGCCCGGCTCGCCCGCCGCGAGCGCAGGCGGGGCCGGACAGCCCAACCAGCAGGCCATGATGGCCAACGTGAGCGCCACGCTCGAGAAGGCCAAGAACAACCCCAAGGATTTCGACGCGCAGGTCGATGCGGCCCGAACCTTCTTCCAGATAGGGCGCATCCCCGAAGCGACCGAGTACTTGAAGAAGGCGTATGAGATCAAGCCTGACGATATAAACGTCACGGCCAACATCGGCATACTCTATTCCGAGCAGAAGAACTTCGTTGAGGCAGAAAAATGGTTCCGCCGGGCGATAGAGATAAGCCCGGATGAATCGGAGCTGTACGTCGAGCTTGGAGCGACCTATATTCAGCGCGAGCCGCCGGAGCCGGACAAGGCCATCGCAGAGATGCAGCGCGCCTTGCAGATCGAGCCTAGAAACGCTCACGCGCTGGGGCATCTGCTGGAAGCTCACCTTTTGAAGAAGGACGCGCAGCAGGCCGAAGAAGCGCTCGCCCGGCTCAGGGAGGCGGACCCGACAAGCCAGAAAATATCCGTTTATCAAGGTTTGATCGCAGATGTTAAAGCAGGTCGCCCGATCACGGTCCCCAAGGAATGACCGCGCAGGTGAGGACGTGGTTTTTAAGTTTATACTCTATACGCTTATAATTCTATTGGCACTGCGGATGCTCAGGCGGCTCGTCCTCGCCCTGTCTTCGCCCACGTCTCCGAGCGTCAAGGCGGGCGCGCCTGCCGATCGCGGCAGCTCGGTAAAGAATGCCAGATCTTCACGGATGATAAGGTGCGCCGGCTGCGGCATGTTCATATCTGAAAGCAGCGCATTGGTAAGAAATGGAGCCGGGTTCTGCTCGCGGGGTTGCGCCGAGTCGAACCCGGTTCATAGGTCTTGACAAACACCATGGACAATTCACCTGAATTAGCAATTTTTTTGCATCATTCTCTGCTCTCTTTCCGTCTGTATCTGGTGGAGGCAGATACGCAGTTTACAAATCCCCCTCCACCAAATTACCCGATGGCTTGTGCATGAGAGAATTCCAGTGGTTCATGCTGTTACGAATTGTAAAGAGTAATATCGCTAATCGGGTTCAGCCCCCGCAACGGGACGCTACAATTCATATTTAAGGCAGCAGACGCAAATGAACATCCGAGAAGTATTATACCGTGTGGCGGGTAAGGTAGCGCCGAGCGCGCAAACGGAGCCGGACTTATATGCTTTAAACAGGTGCCCGCGCGAGTCTGAGTTTCTCGATTACTTTGAAGGGAGGCTCTCGAGCAGGAAGCGGGCGCAGCTAGAGAATCATTTTGTCAGTTGCGAGGATTGCCGCGAGTTTCTGGCACTTTATGCACAGCTCTCTGAAGAGAGCACGCAGTTCATCACCCCCTCTCTTGACCCCATGTCTGACGAAGCGATCAAAGATCAGACGGAAAAAGTCCTCACTCTAATCAAAGAAGACGAGTCAGATAACCGCCGACAGCGACAGGCCGATAAATCCTCACCGGGCTTTTTTAGCACTTATGCCCGATTCGCCACTGCGGCTGTCGCTGTTCTGGCGGTGGCGACTACGCTCTACTGGTTTCTGAAAAAGCCCTCTCAAGACGATCTCGCCATGCAGGCCCTCGCGCTCGCCATCAAGAACGAAAGGCGGATCGAGCCGAGACTCTCCGGCAGACTCGCCTGGTCTCGCTATTCGAACGTGCGCGGCGAAGAGGACAGTGACGGGCTTGCGCTGCGACGCGCAATCGAAAAGCTAAAGCAGGCCGAGAACAAAACGGCGTCCGGGGCATCACGGCTGGCGCTTGCCCGCGCCTATCTCGCAAGCGGCGAGCAGGAGCGGACGGAACAGGCTCTGACCATTTTGCGCGAGCTTGCGGCGAACGGCGACCGTTCGGCTGCTGTGCTGAACGATACCGGCGTTGCGGTCTTCCAGCTTGGCAAGTATCAGGAGGCGGTGACGATCTTCACCGAGGCGCTTGAGAAGGACCCGAATTATGAAGAGGCGCTCTTCAACCGGGCCCTGGCCAGTTATCGCGCGCAGCTAAACGATGAAGCGAAGAGGGACTGGATCGAGTTCATCAATAAGACTTCGGACCAGCAATGGAAGGAAGAAGCGCGTTTTTACCTGGCTAAGCTCGACCGCGCGTCCTTACCCTGATGTTCAAGCCTGACCGGGTGGCGCTTCGGTTGCAGCCCACTGGCTTTAATCAACTCATTTTATCCAGGCGTCGCTTATCACCGCATCGACGGTCACCGGAACGCTGCTGATGAACTGGCGTGCGGCTGCTATCATCTCGCGCTCCAGTATCCTTGCGCACTCCTCGGCCTGGTCTTCGGCCACCTCCACGACTATCTCATCGTGTATGCAGTTGACCACGCGCGCGTCGAGCCCTTTCATCGCGTCGTATAGCAGGGCGAGCGAGCGCTTGATAATGTCGGCGCTGCTCCCTTGAATTGGAGAGTTCTTGCCGAGCCGCTGCGTGGCCGCCACCTGAGACCGGTCGTTTGCATCGAAAGTGAAATAGATCAGCCGGCCTGAGCGGGTGCGGCTCTCTTTATCGCGGACGGCGCGGTCAGCCGCTTCTCTGAGCCACGAGGCCACCCCGCTATAAGCCGCAAAGTATTTGCGTATCAGCTCCTCGGCTTCAGGCACAGTGCAATCGATTCGCGCCGCAAGCCCCGGCGCTCCGAGCCCGTACATTATTCCGTAGTTGAGCTGCTTTGCCGCCGCGCGCTGGTCCTTCGACACCTTATCGAGCGGGATGGAGAACATCTGGCTTGCGGTGACGCAATGGAGGTCTTCGCCCGACATCAGCGCCTTGACGAGGGACGTGTCCTGAGACCAGTCGGCAAGTATTCGAAGCTCGATCTGCGAATAGTCGGCTATGGCGAGCTTTCTCCCGGCGGGGGCGCGAAAGCATACCCGGTACTCGGGCGTATTTGGGACCTGTTGCAGATTGGGCTCGGAGCAGCTCATCCTGCCGCCGGTCGCGCCTATCTGCCGAAAGTCCGAATGTATCCGGCCCGTGACCGGGTGTATGTGATCGAGCAGCGAGAGGCCGTAGCTTGAGAGCGATTTCTGCACGCTACGGTATTCGAGCAGCTTGGCAACCGCCGGGTGGTCCTTTGCAAGCGGCTGCAATTGCCAGCTCCGCGTGCCTTCGACCCTTATCCCCATGCGGTTCAGCGCGTCGGTGATCTGCGCCGGGCTGTCGAGATTGATATTAGGCTCGCCGAAAAGCGTGAGCTGTTGCACGCCCGATGCCAGCTCGCGTTTCAACTCAGCCGAAAGGACCTCATGCGCCCGCTCGACGTCGGCGACGAGCCTGCGCCAGCAGTTGGCATCGATGGCCATCCCGGCAAGCTCCATGGCGGCGAGCGGCAGCACGCAATCGAATTCGAGACGAGCGACGTCGAGAAGCTGTCGCTTGGTGAGCTTTTCTAAAAGCTGCTCGCGCAGCGGGAGCATCAGCTCGGCGTCTTTGGCGGCGTATTCGTACTGGGCGTCGGTGAGCTGGCCGGCCCAGTTGCTGACCTGCATCGATTTATCGACTGCCTGGTCGAGGTATCGCTCGGTCACGGCGGCGAGCCCGTGGCCGCCCTCGCTTCGGCCCGCGCCTATCAACTGGCTCGCAAGCAGGCTGTCGAACACGCCTCGCACTTCGAGCCCGAAGTGCTGAAGCAGCATCTTCAGATCGAACTTCGCGTTGTGAAAAGCCTTGACCGGGTTATCCGAAGTGAAGATGTCGCGCAGCGGCTGATGATCGAAAGCCGGGACCTTGAACAGGTCTATAACGAAGCTATGCCGCTCGGTTGCGATTTGCAGGAGTCTTACGCGACTGCGGTAAGGGTCGAGCCCCGTGGTCTCGGTATCCACGCCGATCACTGTTTCGTCCATTATCCGAACCGTCGCCTGCTCGACGCCCGCCAGGTCTGTAATCAGCGTATAAGGTTTATCTCTCAAGTCCTGCCTCGATCTTCTCTAGGAGTTCAAAAGAAAGCGTCTCCCGGCGATTTGAATTCTCGCACCACGCTGGCGCACAATCAAGCACTTCGATTATTGTAACCATGTTTGAGTGGGATAACTGAAAGAAGGCCGATGATGACAACACCGCTTGATCCAGGCGCCAGAGAGCGTATCAAGGAGCGTCGCGAGCAGTTCCTGAGCCGCATACGGGGAGGCGTGGCGATATTTCCGGCAGCGCCGTCTGCCATACGCAACAGCGATGTAGAGCACGAATATCGTCAGGACACCGATTTTTACTATTTGACCGGCTTTGAAGAGCCGGGCGCGGTAGCGGTGCTGGTCCCCGATCATCCGGAGCACAGGTTCGTCCTCTTCGTTCAGCCCAAAGACCGCGAGCGCGAGGTCTGGACCGGGTGGCGCGCGGGCGCAGAAGGCGCGGTCCGGGATTTCGGGGCCGACGCCGCATTCACCATCGACAAGCTCGATGAAGAACTGCCGAAGCTTGCGCTCAAGGCCGACCGCATATATTACCGCTTCGGCAGCGACCCTACATTTGATGAACGTCTCGTCGGATGGATACGCCGCTTCCAGCGCGAGCGCCAGCGAAACGGCACCGGCCCCACCTCTGTCATCGATCCGGCGGAGATACTCCACGAGATGCGGCTCGTCAAGACGAGCGATGATCTCAAACTGCTCCGCCGCGCCATAGACATAACCTGTGAAGCTCACATGGCCGCTATCGCCGCGCTCCGTCCGGGCGTTTATGAATACGAGATCGAGGCGGTGCTAAGGTACGTCTTTCGCAAGCATGGGAGCCCGCGACCGGGCTATCCCCCGATAGTAGCATCGGGGCCGAACGCCACCGTGTTGCACTACACCACCAATGATCGCCTGATCGAAGACGGAGACCTCTTATTGATAGACGCGGGGACCGAGTACGGTTACTTTACGGGCGACGTGACGAGGACTATCCCCGCAAACGGGAGGTTCACAAAAGAGCAGGCGGCCATATACCAGATAGTGCTCGACGCGCAGGTGGAAGCGATCAAAGCGGTGCGTCCCGGCGCGACCTTCATCGATCCGCACGATTGCGCGCTCCGCGTCCTGGTTGAAGGCTTGAAGCGGGTGGGGCTTCTCGAAGGCGAGACGGACAGGCTGATAAAGGAAGAGGGCTATAAGAGGTTTTACATGCACCGCACAAGTCACTGGCTCGGCATGGACGTTCACGACGCGGGGCCTTATAAGGTTGCCGATGAGTACAGGAGGCTTGAGCCGGGGATGGTATTGACCGTCGAGCCGGGGATATACATAGCCGAAGACCTGACGGATGTCGATCCGCGTTTTCGCGGAATAGGGGTTCGCATCGAAGACGATCTTCTGGTTACTGAGGAAGGCTCGGAAGTGCTGTCGGCGCGCGTGCCAAAGACTCGGGAAGATATAGAGAGCGCGATGATGGCCGCTCAGCCGGTCGCATGACGCAAAGGAGAGAAGATGATTTGCAAGAGTTCCCTCACCGCTATTCTCATACTGTTGAGCGCGTTCGCGGTCCACGGCCAGTCGCAGCAGAATACGTTGAAAGGCTATGAGCTGTATAGCTGGCAGCGCGACGGCAAGTGGTATTACTCGCTCCTTCCCGCAACCAACCGGTCTAAGACCTATCAGGAGATAATGTCTGAGCAGGTCGCTCGCCAGGGGACCAAAGCTATAAGAGCCGAGCTGAGTAAGTTACAGCGGGGCGAAACGGTCATATGGAAATCCGAAGGGTCTCCCGGAATCGAAAAGCCTGATGACAGGAACCACCTGCGACTCTCACACCCGAAAGGCAAAAAGGTCAAAAAGATCATGAAGCATTGCGAAAGCCTGGGGCTCAAGCTCCAGCTCTCCTGAGCCGACGAAAAATCATGATAGAAAGCCGAAAGCTGCCTGACGAAAAAGAGCGCGCGCGCAAGATCATCGCCCGTTTGAAGAGGGCCTATCCGGACGCACGTTGCAGCTTGAATTATTCGACCCCGCTTGAGCTGCTCGTGGCTACCATACTATCCGCGCAGTGCACCGACGATCGCGTCAATATAGTCACCGCCGATCTCTTCAGGAAATATCGCAGCGCCGAAGACTATTTAAAGGTGCCGCAAAGCGAGCTTGAGCAGGATATCCGCTCGACGGGCTTCTTTCGCAACAAGGCGAAGGCGATACAGGGCTCGTGCCGTCTTATCGTAGAGCGATACGGCGGGCGAGTGCCCGACTCGATTGAAGAGTTGCTCTCGCTTCCCGGCGTGGCGCGAAAGACGGGCAACGTCGTGCTCGGCAATGCGTTTGGCATAGCATCGGGGATCGTCGTCGATACGCACGTCTCGCGGCTCAGCGAGCGGCTCGGCCTATCCTCGCAAAAGCAGCCGGAAAAGATCGAGCGCGACCTTCTGGAGCTTGTCCCTAAAAAAGACTGGATAGAGTTCTCGCACCTTTTCATCTATCACGGTCGCGCCATTTGTAAGGCTCGCTCGCCGATGTGCGACCGCTGCGTGATCGAAGAGCTCTGCCCGTCATCAACAGTCTAGCGCGTCTGGCGAGTCGTGAGTCTAGCGCGTCCCGCTCGTGACGGTGCTGATTACTCTGCAACATCTGATTTATGCGATGTCTCTCTTGAAAGCGACGCGCCAGACGCGCCAGACGCGCTAGACTTTAAAAGGTGGCGTTGCCGTCTTCGCCGACCCAGTCGCGCGTCATGTCGCACCAGAGCGCAAGCCCCCTCCACTGGCCGAATCTACCGTAGTACCGCTCTATCTTTTTATCTTCTGCCGCCCGGCCTTTGTTGCGGGTACGGGCGAACTTTGCGCGGACCCAGGAGTCGAGCGCGAGCCCTTCATAACGGCCCAGCAGCTTTAAAAGGTTTTCGGCGGCGTAATCGCCGACCCCTTTTACTTGCTTCATCTCGCGTTTAAGCTCGGCTGTCGGCAGATCGCTTGTGAGCCACGCTTCCACATCGAGCGAGCCCGAGGCGACGCGCTCGGCAAGCTCTTTGAGATAAGGCGCTCGATATCCCGCGCGCGCCTGGTCGCGATAGAAGCTCTCAGGCTGAGCGGCCATCGCTTCGGGAGTCGGAAAACCGCGCCGGCTGTCGTTTGACTGCGCGCCTATCGCGTTTACCATCCCGGCGACCATCTTGACCGTAAGCGCCCACGAGCAGTTGGTCGTGCAGATCGTTTTGACGAGGTCTTCAAAAACCGTAGGCGAGCGAAGCAGGCGGCCCGCGCCCGCCTGCGATATCCATGCGAAATCGGGCTCGCCTGCCACCAGGCTGTAAAAGGCCGCCATATCATCGTCGAGCCTGAAAATGTGGGTCACGTCGCGTATGACCTTCTGGGCTGCGCGATTGCTGAGCTTGCGCGGCGTGGCGACTTTGAGGCCGCCGTCTGCCGGGCTGACAGTCACGGTCACCGCCCGGTCCTGGCCGAGATCGATGACTCGCGTTATAGTCCAATTCTTCAGGTCTATATCGAACGGCGGGAGATCGCTCCACCCGTGGCTGATCGCTGTCCTGGTAAAGCTGAAGCCAGCGGGTGCGGGGATCAGGATTTCCATATCTCAGATTTCCTCATCAAGGTCTATAAATTCGCCGGCGGGCTCAAGAACGAAGTACGTGTCGAAGACCTCATCGGTTCGAGGCAAGTCTATGCCGCTCGAATAGAAGAGATGTTCGAGGAATCGCTCTTTCGCCTGTCGCTCGTCGTCGATCACGTCCTGACCGAACCCCCCCTGTGTGATGGCGACAATCATCTTTTGCCCGGTCACGTCGTCGGCTTCAGACTGCGCGCGAAGCAGGTCCAGGTACTGCTGCTTGCAGGTCACGACGTAGTAGGTCTTCTCCATCTCCATGGCTGAGCCCTCTTTACTGCTGCTTCTCAGCGCGACGATACGAGGCGCGGATGACAGTCTTGATGTTCCCTCGCACGTTGAAATCGCCTTCGATATCGACGCGCAGCGGGTCGCACGCGCGAACGAAGTCTTCGAGTATGCGATTTACAACGTGCTCGTGAAAAATCTTCACCGACCTGAACGAGTTGATATAGAGCTTGAGCGATTTCAGCTCTATGCAACGCTTTGCAGGCACATAATCTATCTTGATCGTTGCGAAATCAGGGAAATCGGAGAACGGGCAAATGGCGGTAAACTCCGGCAGCTCGAAGGAGATGGTTATCTCTTTGCCCGGATACTTGTATTCGAAGGTATCGAGCTGGAACAGCTTCATCTCCTCAGGCGGCGTCTCTTCGACGACGAGCCCTGTATGTTCTAGCACTTCTGTAGTCATCTTTAACTCCTTTCACAGACGAAAAAGAAGTGTAACAAAGTAGGAAGCCAGAAGTCAGGAGCCAGAAGCCAGAAGGTGATCGAGGCTTATTCCGATCTCATTCATTCGGCAGCAATCGAGATACTGCGCGAGAGATTCCGGCTTCTGGCTTCTGGCTTCTGTTCTTTCATTCCTGTCGAATCTTTCCGCTCAGCTTGACGCCGAACTTGTATAAAAGAGGCGAGAATATGAAGGCCCCTGCGAGGAAGACCCAGTACGGGTAGGAGCCTTTTGCGGCCGCCATCTGCAACCCGACTACGATGAAGAACCCGATGAATGTCGTCATAAACAGCAGGGTGTTGCGCGCCGACTGCTGCCCCTTCTGGTATTTTCGCGAGAGCGGTAACACTTCGCGGTAGATGAACGGGGCGACCAGCGCCACCCGGGCTAACGCCGCCCACGGCGCAAGCAGAAGCAGCGCGTGGAGCGGGCTTTGCCACAGCACGCTGTAGAGGATGAAGAGCATCACAAAACCCGGCGCGACTACGTATAAAGCGATCGCCTTGCGAAAGCCGCCGTATATCCGGCTGACGTCGCCTATGGGCATGATGCGAAAGATGTAGCTTGCGCTGTAGTGTTCTGAAAAGACCATCGCTTCGATCACGGTGAGAGCGCCAAAGCAGATCATCTGCGGGCTCATAAATGAGAACAAAGGGGAGCCCGAATCTGTGAAGGGATCATTGAGCCCGGTCGAAAGCAATCCGGCCACGGGGATGAAGAGAAACGATGCGAGCGAAGGATAGACGCGCACTTTCACCTCGCGGTTGCGCTTGAGATAAATCGAAATCAGATCGAAGACCGCTCGCTCTACAGGATCGCGCACGAGGCGCGACTTTATCGCGTGAAGCAACCCCCGGCGACCCGTTACCGGGCGGGAGTCACGTTCTCTGACCTGTTTCGGCTGCCGCGAGACGAGATGTGAGGCGAGGCTCGAATAATCCATCGCCATTTTGCGCAGCGAGATTAAGGCGAAGGCCGCGACCGAAATGGTCCCGACGGCGGAAAGCGCCAGCGTGCCAGGATCGATCCGGCCCACGGCCAGCATGGTTATGCCCGAAAACCATGCCGGCGGGTAGAGGAAGTGATACCAGCGTATTTCGGCTGCGATTTGCAACCCTCCTTCTTCCAGGTCGACGAGGCGCGGCATGAGCTGATAGGCGAGAACAAAGAAGACAGCGAGGCCGGCCTGGCTATAGGCGACGAAGTTATCGAAACGCTCCTTGCTCACCAGGCGGATGAGCAGCCCATAGCAGATGACTATAAGCGATAACGCGAAGATCGAGACGAGCGCGGTCGACAGGATATGGCCGACGATAAAGCCGATGCTCGAGCCCCTCGCCCATACGCCGGTTATCGTAGAGGCTACATTGGCCGACGCAGCAAGCGCGGATGTGAAGACCAGAAGGTTCAGCACCTTCGCCACAAAATGGGTGCGCGAGCTTATAGGTAAATGGCCCAGCACCTCCACGTCGGTCTCATTAAAAAAGACATTACCCGACTCGGCCACAAGCGCGAGCGCCACTATGAACAGCGTAAAACTCAAAGCGATGATCGAAAAAGAGAACAGGTCCATGCCGGAGAAGGCGAGCAGGCCGACGCTCAACCCGAGCGCCATGTACATAAAGAGGATAAAGATCAGTGCGCGGTTCGATGCGAGGCTGTCGCCCCTGCTGGTATTAAATGTCGACTTGTTGCTGCGTAGGTCCTGCTTGATGTAAGCGCCGAGAAGCGTCCTTGTCTGGCGAAGGTCTATGTCATATCGCGCGAGCGAGCGCGCAAGTCTCGATTGATTGACCCGACCGGCTGCCAATTGGGGCCTCCTGCTGAGCTTCCGGGACTTAGAACCGGAAGGTTTTCGAGAACTCTTCGGCGCGTTCTTCGAGGTCGACCTGCGCGGTGAGCTTATTGAAGATACGCTCAAGCGATCCTTCGCCGCTCATCTTTTGAAGCTCGGATAGCGTGCCGTCGGCTATGACGCGTCCGTGATCGATTATGACGATGCGGTCGCAGGTCCTCTCGACGACGTCGAGCATATGCGAGCAGTAAAGAATCGTCTTGCCCTCGGCGGCCAGGTTCTTGATAAGGGTCTTGAACATAAGTTGAGTGCTGGCATCAAGCCCGTTGAGCGGCTCGTCGAAGAATATGACTCGCGGGTTATGAATCAAGGCTGCCGATATGACTATTTTCTGCCGCATGCCTTTCGAGTATGCCGAGAGCAGCTTGCCCTGCAACGTCTCTTCAGATAGCTCGAAGAAATCGGCGAACTTCTCGACGCGGTCTGAGATGACCCTTTCTTCGAGCCCGTAAAGCCTGCCGATCATCTCAAGGTACTCGCGCCCGGTCAGGGTCTCATAGACTGCGCCG
>DASTET010000785.1:0-4181 GCA_035709445.1 Blastocatellia bacterium
GGATCAGTTTCTCAGCCTGAAGATGGACGGCGATCTCTGCGGCTATCGTATCCGCGTTGATGTTATAGACGTTCCCCTGCTCGTCCGCCCCAAGCGAAGAGATTACCGGTATGTAGCCGTTGTCTAAGAGCAATCTTACGAGCCGCACGTTTATGTCGACTATGTCTCCTACGTGACCGAAGTCAATGGTCTCAACCTGGCCGGTCTCCTGGTTCAAGACCTTCTGTATCTCGCGCCGTCGCGCGTGAATGATACTTCCGTCTACGCCTGACAAACCTACGGTTTCAGCGCCCGACCGAAGCAGCGCCGAGAGTATGTCGGTGTTTATCTGCCCGGCGAATACCATCTTGGCCACTTCGAGCGTATCGGCGTCGGTCACACGTCGCCCGTTGACTATTCGCTGTGTGATTCCCAGCCGTTCGGCTATTGAAGTGAGCTGCTTGCCCCCGCCATGCACGACTGCTATATGAATGCCAACCTGCTGGCAGAGCGTTATCTCTTCGGCAAGCGATTTGAGCTGGTCCTGCTCCTCAGTGATCTTCCCCGACAGCTTGACGACGAAAATCTTGTTCTTGAACCGCTGAATGTACGGCAGCGCCTCGCGTAATAGATCGAGCCTCTCGTTTATCATAACAGTCTAGCGCGTCTAGCGCGTCGTTTTGAAGACAGACATCGCTTGAATCAAATATTGCAAAGTAGTCCGCACCGTCACAAGCGGGACGCGCCAGACGCGCCAGACCCGCCAGACGCGCTAGACTACTAAAGAGAGAACCGCCTTTTGAACGTGGAGGCGGTTTTCGGCCTCGTCGATAGCTGCGCTGTGCGGGCCATCGAGCACGCCGTCCGTCACCACAACATTGCGCCGGACCGGCAGACAATGCATGAAAAAACCTTCCTCCGTCGACCTCATCACCTCTTCATCTATCTGCCAGTGGCGATACTGCTGGCGGAGGGCCACATCTTCATCCGGTCTCCCGTAAAAATCTTTGCTGCCCCAGCTTTTTGCATAAACTATTCGCGCCCCTCGACATGCTTCACGATGGTCGCGCGAGAGCGCGACCCGGCCTCCGCTCTCATCTGCCGCGTGCTTTATCTCTTCCATGACTTCCTCGCCTGGATCGTATTCGGGTGGACAGGCAATAGTCAGATCGAGCCCGAATTGCGCGGCGATAAGCGCAAACGAGTTCGGCACCGCCATCGGCAGCGGCTTTGGATGATATGCCCACGAAAGCACGACGCGCTGGCCTGAGGGCGGGCCGAGCTTTTCTCTAATCGTCATTATGTCGGCAAGCGCCTGAAAAGGGTGATGACGAGAAGATTCCAGATTGAAGACCGGCACGTCGCTGTAGCGGGCAAAGCCCCGCACTACGGGATCGGCTATCTCCGCCCTGTAATCGCGCATCTCCGGGAAGGCGCGCACTCCGATGGCCGCAACATAACGAGAGAGAACCCGCGCCGCCTCCTTGATATGCTCGGTCTTGTCGCCGTCCATCACAACGCCTTCGAGGTATTCAAGACTCCATGTCCCTTTGCCCACATCGAGAGTGACCGCATTCCCGCCGAGCTCGTAAACCGCTATCTCCATCGACGCTCGCGTGCGAAGCGACGGGTTGAAGAAGACGAGCGCGACGCTGCGGCCCGCAAGCGGTCGGCCCTTCCGATCGCCCGACTTGAACCTCGCCGCAAGATCGATGATCGCGACAAGTTCATCGCGGGTAAAATCGGCCGTGCTCAAAAAGTCCCTGCCTCTTATGCTCATATCTAAAACTGCAACCTCGAAAGCTCTTCTAAGAATATATCGATCTCAGGTCTGCGGAGCGTGAGTGGCGGAAGCAACCTGAGCACGCTCGCGTCGTCTGCAAGCCCTGTTATGATCTTTCGCTCAAGCAGCGCCTTCTGATAAGGGCGCGCGTCACCGCCCTTAAACCTGATGCCTGTGAGATAGCCCAGTCCGCGGACCTCTTCGACCGAAGGGTGCTTGCCAAGCTCTGCGAAAAGGCGCTCGGAGTTCTCGCGCACGTTTTCGAGCAGCCTCTCTTCTTCGATCACATCGATGGTCGCATCGAGCGCGGCGCATGCGAGCATCCCGCCGCCAAAAGTCGTTCCAAGGTCGCCTGTCTTGATCTCTCCTGCTATCGCCTCGGTCATCAACACGGCGCCCATAGGCACACCGCTCGCAATTCCCTTGGCGAGCGTGACCATATCTGGCACGACGCCGTATCTCCCCGCAAAGAAGTACTCGCCCGTTCGCCCCATGCCGGTCTGCACTTCGTCATAGATCAGCATAGCGCCTCTATGATTGCATATCTCTCTAAGCCCCCTGTAAAACTCAGGCCCCGCCATCCGCACGCCGCCCATCGACTGGATCGGCTCTAGTATGATCCCGGCGGTCTCATCATCTACGATGGACTCAACCGCGCCCAGGTCGCCGAAGCGCGCAAAGACGTGGCCTTCGAGCAGCGGCTTAATATTCGCGCGGTATTTCGGAAGACCTGTTGCCGATAACGACCCCGGGGTCCTGCCGTGAAAGCTGCCTTCAAAAGAGATGATCTTCGCGCGCCCGGTCTGATGTCGCGCTATCTTCATCGCGTTCTCGTTGGCTTCGGTGCCGGAGTTCACAAAGAACGCCTTCGCCAGATTTAAAGGCGCTATCTCGACAAGCCTCTTCGCGGCGCGAGCGCGCACATCGCTATAGACCAGATTCGAGTAAAAGATCATCCGTCGGGCCTGCTCCGATATCGCTTCGACTATGCGAGGGTGCGTGTGGCCTGTCGAGACGACAGCATGCCCGCCGTAAAGATCAAGGTAGCGCTCGCCTTCCGTCGTATAGACCCACACGTCCTGACCGCGCTCTACGACAAAAGGAAACTTCTTGTAAGTAGCGACCTGATACTTTTCTTCGATGTCTATAAAGCTTTCGATGCTTGCTCTCGTTGTCAAAGCATTACTCCTGATCAAGGATTGGTGCCGGGGATGAGCAGCCCGGTTCGTTCTTCGATGCCGAACATCAGGTTCATATTCTGGACCGCCTGACCGGCTGCGCCTTTGACGAGGTTATCGATAGCGACAAAGAGGATGACCGTGTCGCCGCTCGCCGCCCAGCCGAGGTCTGCAAAATTTGTGTTCTTGACCCAGTTGATATCAGGCGACCCGTCGACGAGCCTTATGAAGAACTCGCCCCCGTAGCACTCGCGTATCACCGCACCCGCCTCATCGCGTGTCATCGGCTTAAGGGTAGTGATATAGATCGAAGCGAATATCCCACGAACAGCCGGTATCGAGTGAGTCTGAAAAATGAGGCTGCAATCCGATGGCCAGCGCGGATTGACTGATGCGAGCATCTGCTCGACTTCGGGCTGGTGCTGGTGGTCGAAGGTCTTGTAGGCGTAAAAGCTGTTAGCTCGCTTGGGATGATGAGTGTTCGCGGCTGCCTTTGCGCCTGACCCCGAAGAGCCCGTCTTCAGATCTGCGACGATCTTGCCTGTCGCAATACCCGACGCGATGAATGGATAAAGCCCGAGCCCGAGCGCCGTGGCGAAGCATCCGGGGTTGGCTATTCGGTCGGCCTCCTTGATGCGGTTGCGATTTACTTCCGTCAGCCCGTAAACGAACTCGCGTTGCGCTTCCATAGCCGTATGCTCGCGGCCATAGTACCGACGGAATTGTTCGGGGTCGCTCAATCGGAAATCGCCTGATAGATCGATCACGCGAATCTTTTTTGATATAGACGGGACGATCTCCATAGCCTGCCCGTGGGGCAGCGCGAGAAACAGACAATCGAGCCCGTCAAGATTTTGAGCGCCCTCCATCCCGCTGAAGGTTAGATCGGTCAACTTCGCAAGGTTCGGATGCACCGCATCGACCCGCTTACCCGCATGCTCGCCTGCCGTCACAAGCGCGACCTCAACACCCGGGTGAAATAGCAGCAAGCGAAGCAGCTCGCTACCGCCGTACCCTGACCCGCCCAGTATGCCTGCCTTGATCACTTCCCGACTCCTTTTGAGTTGATGATCCTCTGCGCTCCTCTGCGGTTATTTCTGCCCGCGAGCTGAAGTCCATTCGCCGATCTTCTGCACCACGATTCCGGCCAGTTGCTCGCCGTGGTTCACCGCATTAGCGGCATCGAGACCGAACTCGCGCTTGACGTATTCGGCCCCCATTCGAGAATCGGTAACTGGGCC
>DASTET010000786.1:0-2762 GCA_035709445.1 Blastocatellia bacterium
AGACGATGAGGGAGATGAGGATGCGCAGGCGCGAAGAGATCAAAGAGAGAATGAAAGAGAAGAGGATGCCCAAGCCCAAGGAGTGGCTGGGCTATTCCTGGCAGCACAACCTGAGGGACGGTCTGATAAGCCTCTTCTCAGGCGTCGGGCTCGGCATTTTTCTGTACTATATGGCTCAGATCGCAATAAACGATGGCGCGATACGAAGCATAGAGGAGATACCAAACGTCGACATACGCGGGATTGAGCCGCTTGTGAGAATGATCTGGCTCGTGGGGCTCATACCTGTGCTCAAGGGCATTGCCCAGATTCTTTACGCCGCTTTTTTTGCCGAGTCGATAGCGAGCCTCACCGAGAAGTTTCTCCCTCCTCAGACGGTCGAGCCCAGACCGCCCGTTCAGGAATATATACCGTTGAACGAGACCCCGACGAGCGTGACCGAGCGGACGACCCAGTTCTTCGAGGACGCTTCAAGACCGGCGAACCGCGAAAGCCAGTAGTCCGGTCGCCGTCTTTGGCGGTATTCTCTCTTCAGACATCAAGCAGCCCATTCGGCACACTCATTGCTCTTGCTGTATCCAGGCGGGTGGGTGGCGGATTTGTGCGCAGTTGCCAGAGAGGTCCAAAAAGGCGTCTCTGAGTCAATACCGAGACTGTCAGGAGGAGAAAATGAGAATACTGTTAGCAATCGACGGGTCGGTCTTTAGCGACAGGGCGGTAGAAGAAGTGGCCCGCAGGCCCTGGCCTTCTGGAAGCGAGGTCAGGATCATCTCTGTCGTGGAGCCTCCGATGACCCCTATGACCGAGCCTTTCGTGCTGCCGACGCTTTACTGGGAAGAGGCTGAGAAGGCTGCTCAGGAGCAGGCGAGAGAGGCGCTAAACCGGGCGCTCGAAACGATACGCGCGTCGCAGGGTGAATCGCTTCAGGCATCTTCCGAGATACTGGGAGGCTATCCGAAGCAGGTGATACTTGACGACGCGGATCGCTGGGAGGCCGACCTGATAGTGCTCGGCTCTCACGGTCGCAGGGGGCTCACGCGGCTGCTGCTGGGGTCTGTTTCGCAGGCGGTCTCCTCGCACGCCAATTGCTCGGTTGAAATAGTGAAGAGTCGCGAGGCAGAGCCGGCGGAAGTAACGCCTGAACGCTCGGAGTGATGCTTGCTCGCCCTGATCTGCAAGGAGGTTTGCTATGTTGAAACACATGGACCCGGACGAAGCGAAAGAGGTGATACGTCGAGGGAGGATAGGCAGGCTTGGATGCGTGATTGAAAGCGGCCCCTATATCGTCCCCATTGGCTATTATCTTGAGGACGATTCGATATATAGCCATTCGCTGATGGGCCAGAAGATATATGCTTTGCGTGCGGACCCGCGCGCCTGTCTTCAGGTGGACGAGGTAATAGATGACTACCACTGGCGGAGCGCCATCGCCTTCGGGAGATATGAGGAGATTACACAGGAAGCGGACCGCGCCCGCGTGCTCAGGGGGCTTATGGAGAGGTTTCCTCACTTCACCCCCGTAGAATCGGTGCCCGTCCATAACGGTCAGTCTTCGGTGATAGTCTTCCGTGTACGAATAAAGGAAGTGAGCGGAGTCAGCGAGGGCTGATAGGTTCAGGCTCGACAACCAGGACCCGAAAAGTGAAGAGCGCCACCGGCCAGTTCGGCGCCGGGCCGGTGGCCCGCGCTTTTCGGGTCCATTATAATTTGGTTTGCTCCTTCGAAGTCGGGAACGTTTTGTGAATGTCTGACGAACCGGTCACAATAGAATCTCCCCGCCCGGCGATAACGCTCGCAGAAGAGACCGAGGCGAAGAAATCGGCCGCGCGGGCTTCGATCCTGGTCGCGGCCTTTTTGATCGTGTTGAAGACGATCACCGGATTTATGACGAGCTCGATCAGCGTATGGGCCTCGTTGCTCGACTCCTCGATGGATATATTCGCATCCGTGATTAATTACATCGCAGTGCGGGCCGCTTCCATGCCCGCCGACGAGAACCATACTTACGGGCATGGAAAGGCCGAATCGCTCGCGGGCCTCTTTCAGGCGATAGTCATTGCCGGGTCGGGACTCTATCTCGTGCGGGTAGCCGTGATGAGGATCATCGCCCCTGTCCAGACCCGCCAGGAGTTGCTCGGTATAGCGACGATGATCGTCGCCGCGCTTTTGAGCGCCGCGCTCGTCATAAAGCTAAACAGGGTTGCGCGCCGGACGGACTCGCTGGCCCTGCGCGCAGACTCGGTCCATTACGTGACGGACATCTTCACAAACGGCGGAGTGCTCGCCGCATTGCTTATCGTCTACCTCACAGGGTGGATAATAGTCGACCCGTTGATCTCCATAGCGATCGCGCTCTACATACTGTGGTCGGCGCTGAGCGTCGGCCGCACATCTATTGATGTCCTGATGGACCACCGCCTGCCGAAGGAGATCGACGATCGGGTCGCATCCATCATCAGACAGTTCGAGCCGAGCGGCGTGGTAGGGTTTCACGATCTGAGGACGCGCAGGTCGGGCGCTGTAAAGTTCATAGACCTTCACCTCGACGTCGAGCGGACGATGAGCCTTGAGCAGGCGCACGACCTCACGGTCAAAGTCCTTCATGCTATCGAGTCGGATATCCCGCGCTCCCGCGTACAGATTCACACCGACCCGGCGCCGGTCCCGGCCAGCCGCCCTGACTGAGGCCGAAGTGTGAGATTTTGCTCAGCCCGAGCGGTATTACACCCACCCGACGTTTCGCTACAATCGAAAAACCTTCC
>DASTET010000787.1:0-3550 GCA_035709445.1 Blastocatellia bacterium
TGACGAAAGCCTTGAACGCGGCCAACACCTTGTCATTGATCTGATATTCGTTTGCCGCCAGCTTGTGCTTATGGTCTGACGGGCGGTCGATCTTGAACTCGGTGAGCCCCGCGATCTGGCCGTTGACGAGATGCCGGGTAAACTGGAAGACGGTCTCGGCCCAGTAGCGTTGAAGCTCAAGCTCGCGATTCGGGATCTTCACCGTAACATCAGGCTGAATACCGCCCCCGCCATAGACGGTGCGCCCGTTGTCGGTCCGTTTCTCGTCCGTCTTTGAAGGCTTTTCGTTGTCATCCCGCCTGAGATAATAATCGTAGAACGAGCGCCCCGCATACTCGCGCTGGATCAGCCGCCCGCTCGGAGTGTAGTAATGGCCTGTAGTAAGTGTAAGGCCCGATCCATCCTTGAGCTGAAAAATATTCTGGACCAGAGCCTTGCCGAAACTGTCTTCGCCGACTATGCGCGCCCTGTCATGGTCTTGAAGCGCGCCCGCGACGATCTCGGCAGCCGATGCCGTCCCCCGCCCGATCAGAACGACGAGCGGATAAGGTTCGGGATCGTTGTTATGGGCGACATACTCGCGCGCGGGAAAGACCGACGGTCGGCCCCGCATGGAGACGATCTTCTGACCCCGGAAGAGGAAGATGTTTGAGACCCGCTGAGCCTGATCCACGAGACCGCCCGGGTTTCGTCGCAGGTCAAAGATGAGCGATGTCATTCCCTGGTCTTCGAGGTCCTTCAGCGCCCTTCGCATCTCTTCGTGAGTCGTGGTATTGAAGCCGGCATCGAGATTGATGTAGCCCACGCCGTTGCCGAGCATATGATAGTTTGTGATTGAAGGGAGCGGGACCGAGGCGCGGATCAGCTTGAACTCAAGCGGCGCGCTATGACCGGGCCTTGCGACCTTGACCGTCACCTGCGTGGCTTCGGGACCGAGCAGCCGGGTCGAGACCTGGCGCGAATTGAGCCCTTCCGTAGACTCGCCGTTTATCTCGACTATCTGATCCCCGTATTTTATGCCCGCGCGGTGGGCCGGCGTACCGTTGAAGGGCGAGATAATATAGACCCTGGCTCCGTATTGCAGGATCGTCGAGCCTATGCCTGAGTAGCGGCTCCGCTGCTTGCTCAGGAAGTCCTCGAATTCTTTACGATCGAGGTAGGATGAATGAGGGTCGAGCGTGTTCAGCATCCCGATGATCGAAGTTTTGGTCAACTGGTTGAAATCGACCTCCCCGGCATAGCGCTCTTGCGCCAGAACCAGCGCATTTACAAAATCTTCTGACAACCGCTTTTTGGCCGCCAGGACATCTTCGGTCTGACCGAGCATCCTCTGTTCGGGATGCGCCCCGGCGAATGTGATAGGAATCAACAGCGCCACCGCGAGAACCCAGTAACGTTTCTTCGGTTTCATGTCCGGCCTCATCTCCTCGGTATTACAATAACAATGGCAGCTCCGGGTCACCCTCTCGTCTCACGCCAGCACGACCCATGCGATTTTTGCTGCTGAAATTTTAACGGAAAGGGGTGGAGAAAACAACAGCTCGAAAAATGAGATGACGACGCTACATATAATGCGAAGAGCGGCCCGGTGGCCGCCCTCTGCATTATTCTGTTGTTCGTCTCACCGGAAGAGAGGCTCAGTTTCTTCGGACCTCGCCGTTGCGCACCGTGGCCCAGGTCTTGCGAACGTCCTCGGCCATAGCCTTCGCCTTCGGCATCTCGCTCAGAGCCTGCTGCATCTGCACATCGCCTCCGAGCAGTACCTGATAGGCAATCTCAAGCCCGTAGGCGGCTGTGGCGACCTCATACCGTATCTGCCGCTTGACGAATTCCGCGTCCTTATCGACGCGCGTCTCGCTCACATTGAGGTCTTTATGCTCGCGAAGATAGGTTTTGAATGCGGCCAGCAGCTTGTCGGTCACGACAAACTCGTCCGATCTGAGCCGGTGACGGTGATCGGGCGAGCGGTCTATCTTGAACTCGGCGAACCCCGCTATGCGGCCCGCCACAAGCTCTCGCGCGAAGACGAAGACAGGCTGAAGCCAGATGCGCTGTAGCTCGATGTCCTTCTCCGGGATCTTGACTTCCACATCTGGCTGAATTCCGCCGCCGCCATAGACCGTCCTGCCGGAATCCGTGCGCTTCTCTTCGGTCCGCTGAATGGCTTCCTTGTCGCCTCGTTGCAGGTAGTAATCATAGAATGAGCGCCCCGTATAGGGCCGCTGAATCAGCCTGCCGCTAGGCGTATAGTAATGCCCCGTCGTCAGAATGAGCGCCGACCCGTCACCGAGCGGGAACGGGTTCTGTACAAGCCCTTTTCCGAAGCTGTTTTCGCCGACGATGCGGGCGCGGTCATGATCTTGAAGCGCGCCGGCCACGATCTCCGAAGCCGAAGCCGACCCGCGATTGATCAGAACGACTACAGGATAATCTATGGGCGATGTATTCTCTGCCGCGTAATCGCGCGAGGGGAAGCTTGCTGCGCGCCCTCGCATAGAGAGTATCCGCTGCCCCTGATAGAGGAAGAGGTTCGAGACCCTGTAAGCCTGATCTACGAGCCCCCCGCCGTTGAAGCGCAGATCGAGAATGAGCGATGTCATACCCTGCCCTTTTAACTCGGCAATCGCGCTGCTCACCTCTCTGAAAGTAGTGGTATTGAACCCATTCTGAAGGTTCACGTAACCGACGCCGTTTCCGACCATGAAATAATTTGTGACGGACGGCTTCGGGACCGCTCCGCGCGTGATCTTGAACTCAAGCGGCTGGCTCAGGCCCAGGCGCTCGACCTTTACAGTCACCTGCGTGCCTTCAGGCCCTATAAGCTTGTTTCTGACCTGTGTTGTGTTCCACCCTTTAGTAGATTCGCCGTTAACCTCGATGATGTGATCACCGTAGCGCGCCCCGGCGTGATAAGCGGGCGCTCCTTCGGTAGGAGCGAGGATAAAGACTTTGTCGTACCGCTGCGAGATGACCGAGCCTATGCCGGTATAGCGGCTCCGCTGATCGTTGAGGAACTCTTCCCACGACTTGCGATCAAAATAGGAGGAGTGAGGGTCGAGCGTGTGAAGCATTCCGACGATTGAAGACCTGGTCAACCGGTCGTAATCTATCGAGCCTGCATAATGATCCTTTGCAGTAAGCAGCGCGTTCACGAAATCGTCGGCGATCTTCTTTCCCGCAGCCGCGTCCTGCGGGCTCCGAGCGGCATTCCGCTGTCCTGGATGAGCCCCCGCGAAGGTCAGAGGCATAACCAGCGCCGCAACGAGCAGCACGTACCGTCTTTTTGTTTTCATCTCCGGCTCAATCTCCTCGGTGAAAAACGTCAGGAGCGCTAGTGCCTGGGGCCCAAAGATTATCGCGCTTCTCCCACCCCACGACTAACACAACAAGGATTCTAACGGTTGCCTCTACGGATTACAACTGGAAGATAAAAGAAGCCGGAAATCAGAAGCCAGAAGTTTGAGGTCGCCTCTATAGCCCTTGCACGGCGCCGACGAGCGACAAATCTGATTGGAGATTCTGACTTCTGGATTCTGGATTCTGGATTCTC
>DASTET010000788.1:0-4294 GCA_035709445.1 Blastocatellia bacterium
TCCGGCGTGATGGAGATAATCAAGCGCGAAGCGGCGGTAAAGCAGGGGCAGGCGCTCGATGAAGCGATGCTCGCGGCGATGAAGAAGGCGCTCGAAGATCAGATTCAAAATGAGTCGGACGCCTATTTCGCGACCGCGAGGCTCTGGGACGATGGCATCATAGACCCCCGCGATACCCGGACGGTGCTCGCCATCGCGCTTTCCGCCGCATACAACCGGGTTGTCGAGGGGACGATGGAATGGGGGGTGTTCCGGCACTGAGAAATCCGCCCGTAAAAATGAAGCGCCTTCGCAAAATCCTCATCGCCAATCGCGGCGAGATCGCCCTGCGCATTGCGCGGACGTGCCGCCGGTTGGGCATAGCAACTCTAGCCGTCTACTCTGATGCGGATGCGCGCGCGCCTCACGTGAGATCGGCGGACGAAGCTCTGCGCATAGGACGCGCGCCCGCCAGCGAGTCATACCTCGATATCGAAAAGATTATCGAAGCCGCTCGCCTGAGCGGCGCGGACGGGGTTCATCCCGGATACGGGTTTCTGGCCGAGAACGCCGATTTCGCTGCTGCGTGTGAAGAGGCGGGCCTGACATTCATCGGGCCTTCTCCCGACGCGATTCGCAAGATGGGCCTCAAGAGCGAAGCCAGAAAGATCATGTCGGATGCCGGCGTCGCCACGGTTCCCGGCTACGACGGAGCGGACCAGAGCGCCGAGTCGCTCAGCGGCCATGCGTTGAAGATAGGCTTGCCGGTGCTCATCAAGGCTTCGGGCGGCGGAGGCGGCAAGGGGATGCGCGTGGTCCGTGAAGAGGCGGGGCTTGAAGAAGCTATCGAAGCGGCGAGGCGCGAGGCCGAAAAATCGTTCGGCGACCCGACGCTCCTTATTGAAAAATACATAGAGAACGCCAGGCACATAGAGGTCCAGATTCTCGGCGACAGGTTCGGCAACCTGATCCACCTGTTCGAGCGGGAGTGCTCGATACAGAGGCGTTATCAGAAGATCGTCGAAGAGACCCCCTCTCCGGCTATGACAGCAAAGCTGCGCGCGAGTATGTTTGAGGCGGCGCTCAAGGCGGGCCGCGCCATCGATTATACTAATGCCGGAACGGTGGAGTTCGTGCTTGCGCCCGGCGGAGAGTTTTACTTCATAGAGGTCAACACCCGCTTGCAGGTCGAGCATCCGGTGACCGAGCTGACCACGGGGCTCGATCTGGTCCAGCTTCAGATCGAAGTGGCCGAAGGCATGCCTGTTGCGCAGAGGGAGATAAAACAGGAAGGGCACGCCGTCGAAGCGCGTCTCTACGCTGAAGACCCGGACAACGACTTCTTGCCCGCGACGGGTATAATTCATGACCTCGGTCTCGTTTCTTCTGTCGAAGGACTGCGTATAGACACCGGCATAGAGAAGGGCATGGAGATCGGAATTCACTACGACCCGTTGCTGGCTAAAGTGGTCGCGCACGGGCAGGACCGCGAGACGGCCATACGCAAGCTCGCTTATGCCCTGAGAAACATGTACACGCACGGCGTCCGCACCAACCGCGAGTTCCTGGTACGATTGCTCGAACACGGTGACTTTCAGGAGGGCCGGTATCATACAGGTTTTGTCTCCGAAAATATCGATCGACTGGTCTCCGGCAAGGACAAAGCAGTGGACCTGACTGCCGCGAGCGTCGCGACACTCTACCTGCACAAGAGCCGTCAGGCGGAAAGCACGCTCCTCCCGAAGCTGCCGCCCTACTATCGCAATAACCCTTTCCGCGATCCGAGCATCAAGCTGCAAATCGGGGGAGAAGTCTTTGATATGTCCTTTCGGCAGCGCGGAGAGGAGATATACGAGGTCTATTGCGGGGAGTGGCATACATTGATTCATCTCATATCATACGAGCCGGGCAGCATCCGCCTGGCAATCGATGGCGCTCAGCGGCAGTATGCGATCACAGAGGCGGGCCAGCAGCTCTTCGTGCATTCGGCTTCGGGCTCTCGCGTGGTCACACGTCTGCCGAGATACCCGGAGTCCGGGGTGACTTCCGAGCAGGAGAGCGCGAGCGCGCCGATGCCCGGTCAGGTCTTAAAGATACTCGTGACCGCAGGACAGCATATCTCGGCGGGGGAGCCGCTGTTGATTCTTGAAGCGATGAAGATGGAGCAGACGCTCAGGGCGTCGATGGACGGCGTGGTGGAAGCCGTTCTTGTAAAACAAGGCGACGTTGTGGCGCCGGGCGATGTGCTCGTTCACATCGCTTCTTCTTAGAGGAAGGGAGAACGATATGACAACTGCAAGGGAGACTGCCTCGACCGCCGAGGCCAGATATCCATATTTTACGGAAGAGCATCATATGTTTCGCGAGACGGTCAGGGATTTCTGCCAGGCCGAGATCGCGCCCTACAGCGAGGAGTGGGACGAAGCAGGCATCTTTCCGAAAGAGCTTTTCAAGAAGGCCGCCGCGCTGGGTCTGTTCGGCATCCGGCTCGACCCGGAGTACGGCGGATCGGGACTCGACTGGTGGGCGACCTCGGCTTATCTCGAAGGGTTCTCTTATTGCAATAACGGCGGCGTGGCGATGGCCATGTTTGTGCAATCGGACATCACGCTGCCCGTGCTCGACGAGCTGGGGACCCCGGAGCAGAAGGAGGAGTTTCTCAGACCGGCGATTGCGGGCGATCTGGTAGCGGCGCTCGGCATAAGCGAGCCCGGCGGCGGGTCCGATGTGGGGGCGATAAAGACTCGCGCAAAAAGCGAGGGGGACGATCTGGTCATCACCGGTCAGAAGCTTTGGATCACAAACGGCACGAGGGCTGACTTCATCATCCTGGCCGTTCGCACGGGCGAAGAGCGATACAAGGGAATATCGATGGTGCTCTTCCCGACCGACGTCAAAGGCTTCGCAGTCGGCAAGAAGATCAAGAAGGTCGGAAACCTTTCGTCGGACACTGCCGAGCTTTTCTTTGACAACTGCCGGATACCGAAGAGGTATGTACTGGGAGAAACGGGCAAGGGCTTCTACTACACGATGCATAACTTTCAGGGCGAGCGGCTGGCGTCGGCCGTCGCGAACGTCTCGTCGATGGAGAGGGCCATCGAGTATGCCGTAGCCTACGGCAAAGAGCGAATGGCATTCGGCAGGCCAGTCGGGGAGTTTCAGGTGTGGAAGCACAGATTCGCCGAGCACCTGACGAGCGTCGAAGCGGCGAAGTGGCTCACCTACCGGGCGGTGGACCTTATGAACCGGGGTGAGAGGGCGGTCCGCGAGATCACCATGGCCAAGCTCTTTACGAGCGACCTGTCTCAGCGAGTGATGTATGATTGCATGCAGATCTTCGGCGGCTTCGGCTACACGACCGATTACCCTATCAGCCGGTTCTGGCGCGACGCGCGTTTAAGCACTATCGGCGCAGGCTCGTCGGAGATAATGAAGGAGATACTGGCCAAGGAAGAGAAGCTTTAACGCCCCCGGAAACGCGGAGGGCGCTTCTCATGAAAAGCGGCCGTCCCTTCTTTTACGTCTTCCGTGTAGTTGGTCACCATCACGGCGAGCGCGGCGTCTTCAAGCGCGTTCTCCAGGTCCATGCTCTGCTGCTTGTACATCATGCGCTTGGTTACACGTATAGCGATGGGAGGGCCGTCGGCAAGCCTTTCGGCCCAGCGCCGCACCGTCGCCGTCAACTCTTCGTCGGGCACTACTTCGGTCACAAGCCCCAGCTCTCTGGCTTTGTGCGCGGGATAGACTTCAGAGAAGAGCGACATCTTTAATGCATTTTCGAGCCCCATAAAACGCGGGAACAGGTACGCGCCGCCCTCGTCCGGGATGAGGGCGAACTTCAGGCTCGTGTCTCCGAGCTTTGCGCTCTCGGCTGCGATACGAAAGTCGCAGCAGAGCGCAAGAGTCAGCCCGCCTGCCACCGCCGGGCCGTTGACCGCCGCAATGGTCGGCTTGTCGAACCGCCGCAGAAACGTCACAAGCCGGTGCATGTTCTCTCTCATCTCAAGCATCGCTTCCAGGCGATGCCCCCGATAGCGGGCCGGGTACTCGAAATCTCGCGAGATGTCGCCGCCGGAACAGAAGCCGCGCCCCGCGCCTGTTATGATGACGGCCCGCACCTCGTCATCGTCGCGGGCGTCGGCGAGGGCCGCAAGCATCTCGTGCACCATGACTTCCGAATAAGCGTTCAACTTTTCGGGGCGATTCAACGTGATCGTGGCGACACGGTCCCGCTTTTCGTAGATGATCTGGCGGAATTCCATAATGATTCTCCTTATAAAGAAGGGCGGATCACCTTCCCCGGAATTCTGGCTGG
>DASTET010000789.1:0-7896 GCA_035709445.1 Blastocatellia bacterium
GAGCGAGCTTGCCGCCTGGCGCAATACTCACGTCGGCTACATTTTTCAGACCTTCAACCTCATCCCGGTTCTGACGGCGTTCGAGAATGTCGAGTTGCCGCTCCTGCTGACCCGGTTGTCGAAGAAGGAGCGGCAGCGCAACGTCGAGACGGCGCTTGAGCTTGTCGGGCTCGCAGACCGTATGGACCACCGGCCAAGGCAACTCTCCGGCGGTCAGGAGCAGCGCGTCGCCATTGCGCGGGCGATAGTGATGGACCCGGATCTGGTCCTCGCCGATGAGCCGACCGGCAACCTCGACGCCCGTTCCGGAGAAGAAATCCTGAACATCCTCGCCACGCTCAACAAAGAGCTGGATAAGACCATCGTGATGGTCACGCACGATCCGCACGCCGCAGGCTACGCCTCGCGCGAGCGCCATCTTGAGAAGGGAGTGCTGCTCGAAAACGCCTCGGCGGCCTCGCGGTAAAGCGAATGCGCCTATCGATCAAAGACGAAATAACCGCATAGGACGCCGCAGGTACGCAGAGGAATAAACAATCCTCTGCGTACCTCTGCGGTTCATATGCTCTGTCTCTACACATCAGCCAGCGTCATCGTTGATTTCCGCAGTCCGAAGTATTCCAGACCGGCAAACATCGCCACGCCTATCGCCTGAAAGATGATAAAGGCATAGCCCGCCCCGGTCGGCTCAATCCATCCGCCAAGCAGGAGCAGAAAGCTGTCCACCGTCCAGAGCACGTTCAAAACGATCACGGTCCAGACCATCGGATGCGAAAGATTCTCTCGCGTTGCGATATACACAAGGAATGCCGCAAACGGCAGCAGACTGATCCCCGCATAGCGCGATAGCTCCGCCGGCAATCCGAAGAGTTGCTCAAGCAGACCTGCTCCCAGCGTCATCAGCAACCCGCATGCGGCGCACGTAGCCGCGTCAGCGAGCAGTACCCGTCGAAGAAAAGTCGAAGTACGAGATATACTCATCATAATCACAGACCTCCATTTAATCCTGTAGATCCTGTCGATCCTTTCTTGATCGGCATAATTCCACACTTGCTGTCTGCAAACAATTACTTGAGAGGTAATGGAGCGTCTTCTCGACTTGTGATACCGTTAGGTCATGATGAGCAGCGTTCAGCCTCAACCGGTGGGAAATCTGCTTCGCGATTGGCGCAGGCGCAGGCGAATGAGCCAGCTTGAGCTTGCTTGCGAGGCCGAGATATCGACGCGGCACCTGAGCTTTCTCGAAACGGGGCGTTCGCTGCCGAGCCGCGAGATGGTGCTCCGTCTTGCCGAACAACTGCAAATCCCTCTGCGCGAGCGCAACGCCCTGCTCGTCGCAGCCGGATATGCGCCGACATTTCGGGAGAGGCCGCTTGCGGACCCGACGCTTCAAGCAGCGCGCAATGCCATCGACCTGCTTTTGACGGGGCACGAGCCGTACCCGGCGATAGCTATCGACCGTCACTGGACTATGGTCGCATCGAACCGCGCGGTCCCGATTCTTCTGACAGGAATCGATCCTTCGTTGCTCGCGCCGCCGGTCAACGTGCTTCGCCTCAGCATGCACCCGCAGGGGCTCGCGCCGAAGATAGTCAATCTTTCAGAGTGGCGCTCGCATCTTCTCACGCGTCTGCGCCGCCAGATAGACGCGACCGCAGACACGGCCCTCGCGGAGTTATTAAACGAGCTGAGCGGCTATCCGGCGCCGGGCAGCAGCAAACATAACGCGGCGGCTGATACCGACTACGCCGGGGTGATGGTGCCGCTTCAGTTTGCGACAGAATACGGAATCCTCTCGTTCTTTAGCGCGACAACCGTGTTTGGAACGCCCGTCGATATAACTCTATCGGAGCTGGCTATGGAGTCTTTCTTTCCAGCCGACGCTGCCACGTCCGATGCATTGGCCGAGGCATTCCGCCGGACCTGTAAATCTTCTTGAATCATTTGCCCGGTTGATAGGCGCGCTTGAGGTTCGCCTTGATCTCATCGAGCGTAAACCACGCGGGTTTGAACTCCCCTTTCGAGTAGAGCTCCGCCTGGTCGAAGTAATGCGGTGACTTCGGGTCGTGGCTCTGCCCGAATTGCAGAAGCGACCGCGCCTGCACCTTCGGTCCGAACTCGACGACGCTGACAAAAGAGTGGCCGGCTATGCCGTAACGACGCTTCTGCCCGCGTGCTTCGGGCGAATAGAAATTGAAGACCATGCCGACATACTCGCCGGGTCCGCCCGTAACGGGAAAGCTCGGTTTATCATCGTTGAAGGGTTCGAGCAGACCGCTTGTGTGGACGCGCTGGATGCGATTGATCTCTCCCCAGGCGACTTTCCAGTTTCCCCATTTCTGGCTGAGGCCGGCCAGCACGTTCTCAAGGATGCCGACCTGCGGGTACTTGTCGTCTTTTACCTTTGCCTGCTCCTGCCCAAGCGTCCGGTTATAGGCCCAGATAGTGAAAACGGTCATCGCCGCAGAATCGAAAGTCGCAACATGGTTCCAGGCTTTCAGCTCGGCGATAGCTGCGGCGGTCTTTTCTGCCCTGGCCGGATCGGCGGCCTTGAGCCTCTCCCATTCGGCGATGAGGGGCGGCAGTTTCGTCTCGGCATCGATGCAGCGCGTATCGAACGCGGCCTTCGCCCAGTCTTCGAAGCTGAACTTTTCTCTCTCCGAAAGCAGGCGGCGGGATATCCGCGAGCGCCCGTTGTCGGGCTCGGCGACCATATACTTAGGGAATCTCTCTTTCATCGGGTTGTCACTGCCGACCGTATCAGCCACAGACAGAAACGGCGTGGCGTTGCAGTTCTGCGCCCACCCCGATTGCGGGTTGAGCGCCTGCGGCAGCTCTTCGAGCGTATGATAGCCCTGCCATTCCGTGCCGGGGTCGCTTCCGTCCACGGGCCTTGTCCAGTCGTACTTTTGATCGCGTTTCGGCACCGCCCCGTAATAGATGTACCAGATGTTGCCTTCGCGGTCGGCATACATCGTATTAAACATTGGCACGGTGACACGCGACATCGCGGCTTTGAACTCTTTCAGATTGCGCGCCTTGCCCATCAGGTATCGCTGCTCGATAGCGGCTCCGGCTTCGTCGAATCTTGCCATCCGCACGGCCATAGGCTTGCCGTCGCGTATGGCCATGATAGGGCCGTGATGGGTGCGGCGCATTTTGAACGTGCGCTCTTCGATGCCCTTTTCGGTTTTGACCTTGATAGTCTCGGTCCACTCGGCCGCCGCGCGGTGGCCGTTGCCGTAGCGGTAATTCAACGGATTCTTCGGGTCGTCGAACTTCTCTTCCCATGCATCGATGACGTCGGGCGCGTTGACCGTGTGGCTCCAGCCTAAAGAGCCGTTGTGTCCGATGGTCGGGAAGGGGGAGCCGGGAAACGACGCGCCGGACATACTCCAGCCCGTCCCGCTGTGGATGTGCCCTTCGATCCACTGTCCTGGCCCGAAGAAAGGCTGGTGAGGATTGATAAAGAGCATCGCGTGACCGGACGCGCTCTTTTTAGGGCTGATCGCCCAGGTGTTCGAGCCGATCATCGCGGCAAGCTCCTGCTCTTCGGCAACCAGCATCTCCTCTTCCTCTGAAGCGAGCGGCGCAAGACGGCCCGTAGCGCCGTTGGCCAGGACTTCCTGTACCGAAGCGCGCATCTCGTTAGGTCTGAAGCCGAGCCGCCGGAAGATGAACAACTGGTACTGAGCGAAGCGATTGAAGGCGAGCAGGTGCCAGGGCTCGAACCGGGTGATCAATCGCGGTTTCACCTGCGGGTTCTTTTCGAGAAAGTAATTCAGCCCGTCAGCCGTCGCCCGGCATATCTCCTGCACCGTCTTTCCGAGCTTCTTATAGTCCTCCTCGGCGAGCCGCGCGATGCCGAGCTGGCGATTGATGAGGTCGGAATCGAGCGCGCGGCTGAGGCTTCCCGCCCCCACGGCAAGATAGCCGTTCTCGCCATAGACTTCCGCGGCGCGACCGAGCGCCTGAATATAGCTGTCTTCGATCTGCCAGAAATTATCCTCGGCCTGCGCGTACATGAAGCCGAACATCACGCTGTAATCGGTCGGGCCATAGACGTGCGGCACGCCCCATTTATCCCTGTAAATCGTCACCGAACTGGCGACCTTTTCGAGCGATGACGCCTGTGCTTTCGCCTGGCTCAGTCCATAACCTGAGTGAGAAACCTGAGCGAGCAGCAGGACGGCAATTGCGAGCGAGCAAAGCTGACGAGGTATTTTCATGGTTTTCTCCTTAGAGTGTTGCGCGTTTACCAGCCTGGACCTGCGGCCAATCTTCTAGCCCCTCAAGGCTTCGACCAGAAGTATAGAGACGGCTGCGGGGGTTATGCCGGGGATGCGGGCCGCCTGCCCTATCGTGCGCGGCCTCACCGAAGAAAGCTTCTGCACTGCTTCGTTCGACAGCCCCGATATGCTCGAATACTCAAGGCTCCGGGGTATCTCCATATCATCATAGCGGCCACGCTTTCGAGCGAGCGCCTCCTGGTCCTTCAGATAACCCGCGTACCTTATGTCATTGAGCGCGACGATGATCTCTCTCTCTTTCGCCCGGTCCCCTATCGAAGCCTTGATAAAGGCGAGCAGCTTCTCCGTATCACAGTCAGGCCGCCGCGCAAGATAGTCGAGCCGCCTGCCGCGATAGCTATCGATGGAGCCTCCAAGCTCGAGCTCGCCGAGCAGATCATCGCCCATATCAGTTACCCTGGTGGCTGCCAGGAACTCTTTGACCTCTTCCACATCGCGCTGCCGTTTCAGGAACGCTTCGTACTCGGCTTCATCTATCGAGCCGATGCTGCGCGCTATGGCGGTGAGCCGCTGGTCCGCGTTGTCATATCGCAGCGACAGCCGCATCTCGGCGCGCGATGTGAACATTCGATAAGGCTCGTCGGCCCCCTTCGTCACGAGGTCATCGATCATAACGCCGATGTAGCTGTCCCGGCGATCCATAACGACCTTCTCGCGCCCGGTCGCGCCGAGCGCGGCGTTTATGCCCGCGACGATGCCCTGACCCGCCGCCTCTTCATAACCCGATGTGCCGTTGATCTGGCCCGCGTGAAAAAGGCCGCGAACCCGTTTCGTCTCAAGCGTCGGGTGCAGCTCGCGCGGATCGACGAAGTCATACTCGACCGCGTACCCGGGCCTGAGCATCTTTACCTGTTCAAGCCCCGGTATCTTTCGCACGAATTCAAGCTGGACCTCTTCGGCCATGCTTGTCGAGATGCCGTTGGGGTATATCTCGTATGTTCTGTACCCTTCGGGTTCGAGAAAGATTTGATGGCGCGGCTTCTGGCTGAACTTCACCACCTTGTCTTCGATAGAGGGGCAGTAACGCGGGCCTATCCCCTGAATCTCGCCGCTGTAGAGCGGAGACTTGTCGAGGTTGCGGCGTATCACGTCGTGGACCTCTTCGGTGGTGTAGCCGATGAAGCACTCGATCTGAGGGCGGTTGATCGCTTCGGTCTTGAACGAAAAGGGCACGGGCCGCTCGTCTCCGGGCTGGCGCTCGAACTTCGAATAATCTATCGTGCGCCCGTCGAGGCGGGGCGGCGTCCCGGTCTTTAGCCTGCCGGTCTGAAACCCCATGTTGCGGATACAGCTTGCCAGCCGTATCGAGGCGGGCTCGCCCGAACGACCGGCCTGGAATGTTTTCTTGCCTACGTGAATCAGCCCGTTGAGAAAAGTCCCTGTGGTGAGGACCACCGCGCGGCTCGAAATCTCGGTGCCGTCGGCCATCGCGACGCCTTTCACCTCAGGGCCGTTGATAAGGATCTCGGCCACTTCGCCTTCGATGATCGTGAGGTTCTCGGCGACCGAGAGCCGGCGGCGCATCTCGTTGCGATAGAGATTGCGGTCGGCCTGCGCGCGGGGCGACTGCACGGCAGGCCCGCGACTGCGGTTGAGCAGGCGGAACTGTATGCCCGTCGCATCGATGACCTCGCCCATCACGCCGCCCAGCGCGTCTACTTCGCGGACGAGATGGCCTTTGGCTATACCGCCGATTGCCGGGTTGCAGCTCATCTGCCCTATCGAGTTTGCATCGATCGTGATGAGGGCCGTTCGCGCGCCGATGCGCGCAGCGATATAGGCGGCCTCACATCCTGCGTGGCCCGCCCCGATTACGAGCACGTCGAATTTTACATCCCCATACATATAGAAAACCTGACTGCTACAGGAAATACAAAGAATAAACAACATTCCCGGAGTAGTCTACACAGAAAGAATAGACAGGATTTAACAGGGCCATTCAGTTCTCGTTTTAACAGGGAGATTCTTGTCGATCAAAATCGATATAGACAGAGGACACAGAGGATTCAATTATTCCTCTGTGTCCTCCGTGTCTCAAATTCTATGTCTCGACCGAGACCTGACCGGCTCTGAACAAAAAGAGATGAAAGCACTCGTTAATCCTGTTCATTCTTTTGTGGCCGGATCAGGACTCAATATTTTTCAAATTCGGGCAAGAGATACGCGCGTCTTATCTGTCAATGATCGTTCTATTCGTTTTTAGTCTGCTTGCTGGAAGCTGTCTCAGGCTTGCTCGGCGTCACTTTCGTCCTGTCGGATATCTCCTGGGCTAATTGCAGGTGCTCCTTGAGCGTAGGCAGCGTCTTGGCGGCCCAGGCTTTGACCTCGGCGTCTTTTCCGTTTGTCGCCTGATTCTCAAACAGGGTCACGGCCTCAGTGTGGTCCTTGACCATCTGCTGCATGAAGGCTTGATCGAACTCTGCGCCTGAAAGCTTGGACAGTCGATCCTTTACCTCCTTATGCTTCTCCATGTGCGTCTTATCCATGGTGCCGGTCATTTCTTTCTGGGGTGCCGGCGGATTAGGAGGCTGAGGCTGCTCTTTTTCCGTTTGAGGTCGAGCGTCCGATGTTGCCTGGTGATGGGCAGCGTGATCGGTCGCGCTCATATCCTTCGGGATGGTGATGCCTTTGCTGGTGGCCAGTTGCATAAGCTCGTCGTTAGCGCGCGTATGATCGTCGATCATTCGCTGCGCGAACTGCTTTACCTCCTGGTTTGTGGCCTTTTCGACCCCCATTCGGCCCAGCTCCACTTCGACCATGCCGCTGTGGGCTGCCTTCTTGATAAAGTGCCTGTCTTCCTCGCTCAACTGCGCGCCGGTCTGAGCTGTTTGCTTAACCTCGTCCTGGCGGTTGGGCGTGGCGCTCTGCTGCGCCGCCGCGACAGGACCGAATGCGGTGAAGGCAATTACCGCTGCCGTTATGCAGATTGATTCTATTTGCTTGCGCATATCTTGACTCCTTTTCCCTATCGTTATGGTTTTCAATTCGAGCAAAAAGCGGCCAAAGAGGTGTGGCCTGGATGTGCGGCCCGGCTTCCGCATTAGGAATTGAATGATCCCGATTTGCCGCCTCTGTTTGGACGCACTGGAAACTTATCGCAAGGCGAGTGCCAGAGATCCCAAACAGCCCTTCCGATCAGCATCAGGGCCTGAACATCCTCGCACTAAGTCTCACTAAACAAGATAGAGACGTTCGCAGGCAAAACCGCCACGGATTATTGCCGGACACGAAGAGCGGAAATAGAGCACTGTCTTGAAGTAGAGCAGCATTGCCGGTCGCAGGCCGGGACGAGTAGAATTATAGCGCAATGGCTGACAAAATCGTCCGCCGAAGCGCGCGGAGGATTCGCTTATGCAATCAGTCGAAACTATTCGCCATCTGTTCTCTTATAATGATTGGGCCAACCGCAGACTGCTGGAATCTCTCAATGCTCAGTCCAGGCAGCCTCAAAAAGCTGTCCGCGCCTTTGCGCATCTCGTCATCGCTGAAAGGACATGGCTGATGAGAATCCTCCGGGGTGAAGACAACACCGGCTTTAACTTCTGGCCCGACGCTTCGTTAAAAGAATCCGAAGCCCTGGCCGAGG
>DASTET010000790.1:0-2582 GCA_035709445.1 Blastocatellia bacterium
GACCGTTTCGCCTCCTATCACCTCAGCGCTGTGCCGCGCGCCGCGAGGCACGGCTACTGAATCGCCCGCTTCGAGTATCACCTCTTCTCCTTCGATCACCAGTCGAAATCGCCCCACAAGCACCGCATCGATCTTATCTACCATATGCGAATGCTCGGCAAAGTACGTCCCCGGCGGGTAAGCGTAGCGCGAGACGATGTAGCCCTGTCGCTCCAGCTTCTGCCGCAACGCCCGCTCGGTAAGCGGCCCGTCCAGCTCGGTATCCCATCGCTCGATCCTCATATCTGTGCCTCGCCTGTAAGCCTCCTCGATCCTTGTACCAGAGATATGCGCCGGCTGGCAAACCGGCGCTGACTTTGGATTCTATCAAAGTATCATTACCAAAACCGCGACATCGATGTATATTTGGACGGCGCTTTTCGAGCAACCACTCACGCAGTTTTAGAGCCCCTCAAGCGGCTCTCATACCGGTCGCACGCGAGCGGCCTTATAGGAGCGAATAATCATGTACTTTGAATTCTCAGACAAGGTCAAGGAGCTGCAAAAAAGGCTCCAGGCATTCATGGATGAGCACATATACTCGAACGAAGAGACATTTCGCCGGCAGATAAACGAAGGCGACAGATGGCAGCCCACGGCGGTAGTCGAACAACTCAAGCAGAAGGCGAAGGCCGAGGGGCTCTGGAACCTCTTCCTTCCCGAAAGCGAATACGGCGCGGGCCTCACCAACCTGGAGTATGCCCCGCTCTGCGAGATAATGGGCCGCTCTGTTATGGCGCCCGAAGTATTCAACTGCGCGGCTCCCGATACGGGCAACATGGAGGTGCTCGTACGTTACGGCAGCCCCGAGCAGAAAAAGCAATGGCTCGAACCGCTGCTCGCCGGGGAGATCAGGTCCTGCTTTGCGATGACCGAACCCGACGTAGCATCCTCGGATGCTACAAATATTCAAGCGAGCATAATACGCGACGGCGACCATTATATTATCAACGGTCGCAAGTGGTGGACGTCGGGCGCGGGCGACCCTCGGTGCAAGGTAGCGATCTTTATGGGCAAGACCGATCCTTCTGCCCCAAAGCACAAGCAACAATCGATGATACTCGTCCCTATGGATACGCCCGGCGTAACCATACTCCGTATGGTCCCGGTCTTCGGCTATGACGACGCGCCTCATGGGCACGCCGAGGTCGTGTTTGAAAACGTGCGCGTCCCGACTTCGAATATGCTGCTTGGCGAAGGGCGGGGGTTCGAGATCGCGCAGGGGCGGCTCGGGCCGGGAAGAATACACCATTGCATGCGGCTCATAGGAGTCGCCGAAAGATCGCTCGAAGCCATGTGCCGTCGCGTCAAAGCGCGAGTGGCATTCGGAAAGCCGCTGGCCGAGCAGGGCACTATCAGGGCTGACATTGCGACCTCGCGCATAGAGATAGAGCAGGCGCGGCTTCTGACCTTGAAGGCCGCCTACATGATGGACACGGTCGGCAACAAAGAGGCCCGCGCCGAGATCGCCATGATCAAGGTCATAGCGCCGAACATGGCGCTGAGGGTGATAGATCGCGCGATACAGGCTCACGGCGGCGCGGGGGTGAGCGACGACTTCGGGCTTGCGATGTCCTGGGCCCATTCGCGCACGCTGCGGCTGGCGGACGGACCGGACGAAGTCCACCGCGACGCCATCGCAAAGATAGAGCTGAAAAAATACAGTTGAGAATAAACCGTCACGCTCTGGAAAGGATCGTATGCAACTTCGTGATAGAGTCGTCGTGGTTACGGGCGGAGCGAGCGGAATAGGGCGCTCGCTCTGCCGTCGTTTTCACGCCGAGGGCGCGCGCGCCGTCGTGGTAGCAGATATCGATGCGGAGGGCGCGGCAAGCCTGGCCGAAGAAGTATCGGGCCTGTCAGTTGCCACCGATGTGAGCCGCGAATCCGATGTCGCTCGCCTGGTAAGTCAAACCATAGAAGCTTACGGCCGGATCGATCTCTTCTGCTCTAACGCCGGGATAGGGATCGACGGCGGAGAGCAGGCGTCGAATGAGGACTGGCAGCGGATATGGGAGATAAACTTCATGGCGCACGTTTATGCTGCGCGAGCCGTGCTGCCTGCAATGCTTGAGCGCGGCGAAGGCTATCTGCTGCAAACGGCTTCCGCCGCCGGGTTGCTCACGCAGATAGGCTCAGCCCCCTATTCGGTCACCAAACACGCGGCGGTCGCTTTTGCCGAATGGCTTGCGATCACCTACGGCGACCAGGGGATAAAAGTCTCCTGCCTCTGCCCGCAGGGCGTACGCACAAGGATGCTCGAAACAGCAAGAGGAGGTGGCTTTCTGCGCGAAGGGGCGCTCGACCCGGAAGAGGTCGCCCAGTGCGTCGTCCAGGCAATCGATGAAGAACGCTTCCTGATACTCCCGCACCCGGAAGTGGCCGAGTACTTCCGCCGCAAGGCTGACGATTACGACCGATGGCTTCGCGGGATGAGGCGGCTTCAAAGACAGTTGAGACAGAATTAGAATCCAGAAGCCAGAAGCCAGAAGCCAGAAGCCTGTCGGGATTGATTCTGACTTCAGCAATTCGGCAATAACCGA
>DASTET010000791.1:0-2633 GCA_035709445.1 Blastocatellia bacterium
TCACCGGGATTGTCGCAACCGCTTTTGTTGTATTGAGCATGGCCGGGTCTGGCCTTGCGCAGGAACGCATACCACTTTCGGCCCAGGAGAAAAATCAATATGTGGTCTCTGTCAGGGCCGGGGGCGTAAACATAGTCGAAGGAGACGTTACCTTTAAAGGCAAGACCGGCGAGTGGGACCTCCTGATCGCCGGCGATACCCTGAGCAACGGCAATAGAGTTAAGACCGGGTCGGACGGGCGCGCAGAGATATTGCTCAGCCCCGGCTCCTATCTGAGGCTTTCGGAGAACACGGAGATAGTCTTTGTCGATACCTCGCTCTATCGGCTACAGATCGAAATCCTCAACGGCTGCGCTTACGTCGAAGCGGCAATGGCCGATCAGCAATCCGACTCACTGCTGACCGTGCGCACCCCTCAGACCGAATTCTTTATCGTTAAGGGCGGGCTCTACAGGTTCAACATCGAAGAAGGGAAGAGGACCGAGGCCCTTGTGAGAAAAGGCAGGCTGATGATGCCGACCCGGCCCGGTCAGGTCGGAGACAAGGATATATACGCCTCCGTTTCAAGAGGGCTGGCCAGGGAGCTGATCCCTGTCACTTCGATAAAGGAAGGCAAAAAGATTGTTATTGAAGGCGACCAGTCGTCGGTGCTGGCCTTTAATAAAAAGGACCAGGACGAGTTTGATGTATGGAGCAAGGACCGCGCAAATACGCTCATTGCCGCCAATCGCAAACTAGCTCGCACCGCGAGACGCGGCCTTGTAGCATCAAGCGCCTGGGTCTTCAATCCGCTATTTGGCAGCTACTGCTTTCTCCCCGGATACTATGGAATAAGATCGCCCTACGGTTCGACTTATTCCGTATGCAACAACCCGGCGGCAAACAGACGGGGCAACGGGTATCCCTCCGGCGGTGGAGGCTATAACGGCGGCAGGAATAACGGAAGCGGAAGCGGCACCGGGAGTGGCGGCGGCTACGGCGGCGGTTCTGGCAGTGGCGGTGGAACTGGCGGCGGTGTAAGCAGCGGCCGGGGCAGCGGCGTAGGAAGCGGCGCAGGGGCAGGTGCCGGTGGTGGCGTTCGCGGCGGCGGCGCTGCTCCCACTTCGCCGCGCGGAAACAATCGCCCGCCTCGATAGTATAGACCGAATCGAGCAAGAAACGGACAGGATTGACAGGATAGACAGGCTCGAAACAGAGGTAGCTGTTCGATACACTTGTTGATCCTGTCAATCCTGTCTTTTTTAGCCTTGAGTAAATGGAGACCACGGCGACTGATGAACAGTCTCGCATCACAGCTCGTCTGCCGTAGCCGCTTTGCGCTTGTCCCTATCAAGACCCTGCTCGCTATCGCCTTGCTGGCGCTCGTTTCATTCTCTCAGGCAACAACCGAAACGGTCGCCGACTCGCCTGATAAAAGCCATATGCAGTTCCGATGTCTGACCAGAGGCGGAATGATCAATTCGGTCGAAGGCGAAGTCTTCGCCCGGATAGGTAAGAAAGATTGGCGCAATGCGGCTGTGCGAATCGAGCTGCGCAACGGCGACGGGTTGAAGACCGGGCCGAATTCTCGCGCCGAGTTGCTGCTCAATCCTGGCTCCTTCCTGAGAGTCTCCGAGAATACAGAGATCGTTTATACCGATACATCGGTCAATAACCTCAAGCTCAAGCTGGTTAAAGGGACGGCCATTATAGAAGTCGCCGTAAATGACAGGTGGGGTTTTATCGAGACTGTCTATTCGCTGATAACTGTCGCCACGCCTAAGGCCGAGTTCGCAATCCTTCCCGGCGGAATCTATCGCTTCAGAGTGGATGAGGGCGGCGGCGCAGAGGTGATGGTCAGAAAAGGGCGCGTGGTGGCGAGCGGCGCGATAATCCGCGAAGGCAGGAGGGCGTCCGTCTCGAACGGGCCGCCCTATGTCGCGCCGTTCGACAAAGATGAAATGGATGGGTTCGATCAGTGGAGCAAGGATCGCGCAAAGCTGCTCGTGCAAGCCAATAAGCTCATGAAGGAAGAGAAGTGGTACGAGGAGCTGGATAAAGGCAAGAGAGCGGTCTTTGTCGAAGAACGCAGCACGCTGCCACAGAATATTAAGAATCAATATGTCGTCTCGGCTAAGGCAGGGGCGGTCATTCATGTCGAGGGCGCGTCTTTCAAGCGAGGCGAGGAGGATTGGAGCACGCTTGCAGCAGGGTATGATCTGCGCGACGGCGATCAGGTCAAGATAGATGAGGAGAGCCGCGCGGAGATACTCTTGACTCCCGACTCATATCTGAGGCTGTCGGGCGGTGCTCGATTTAAATTCTCCGACACCTCGCCCGAAAGCATATCGTTTGAGCTTGCGAGCGGGTCGGCGATCATAGAATCGTCCGAAGATAGGGAATCGAGCGGCGCGGAGATCCGCGTCGGCACGCCGCACGGCGAATATCTGGTCGCAAGCGACGGGGTCTACCGTTTCGATATCGAGCTGGCCGGTCGGTCGGAAGTGATGGTAAGACGAGGCCAGTTGCGTACCGCAGGACTCACGGTCAAAGAGGGTAAGAAGGTCGTCTTTGACGGCGCCTCTCCGAAAGTTGTGGAGTTCGATCGGGACGCGCAGGACAGTCTCGATATCTGGAGCAGGCACCGCGCCGGT
>DASTET010000792.1:0-2768 GCA_035709445.1 Blastocatellia bacterium
CCCATCTGTGTGCTGATAAATACCCGATAGGGTGATTGCATTTGGATGCGGCGAACCTATACTGATAGTGAATGCAAAAGCTGAAGGCGGAACTACATTGCCATGCTTCGGAAGATCCTTATGACAGGCTAGACTATTCCGCAAAAGAGCTGCTCGATATGCTTGCGATGGAAGGCTTCGAAGTCGTCGCCTTGACGCTGCATGGCTCGCAGCACTACCCCGAAGACCTGAAGCAATACGCCGATGAGAGAGGGATTCTACTCATTCCCGGGGTTGAGGCCTTTATAGGCAAGAAGCACACGCTTCTTTATAACTTCGATTATCACCCCAGGACGATAAGGACCTTTGATGACATCCGGCGGCACAAACGCTCCGACAGCCTGGTAATTGCTCCCCACCCGTATTATCCCGATTCTAGCTGTCTGTGGTCAGACCTCGACCGCCATGCAGATATCTTCGATGCGATTGAGTACTGCCATTTCCATTCTCACGGGTTCAATTTTTTTAATCGCCTGGCGGTTAAGAAGGCAAAGGCTCTCGGTCTGCCCGTGGTAGGCACGTCGGACATTCATACGATCGGGCAGATAGGGCAGACCTACTCGATCCTCGAAGCTGAAAAGAGCATCACGGGCGTAATCGACGCCGTAAAAAAAAAGCGCGTCGAGGTGGTCAGCAATCCGCTCAGCGTAACCACTTTGTTGAGAACGACCGGGGCCGTAATGGCGGAGAAGACCCGAAGGCTCATTTGCGGCGGACTCGCTCCCCCTATAGCTTGAGAGCCCGTCATCGCCGTCAGACGGCACCCTTTAGCGAAAGCTACCGCTAAAAGAGGTGATAAAGCCGGCTGAACTGTTCCAGACGGGTCATCTTTTTTACCCATATAGTTAATTGAAATCTGGCGTCACAACTATCTATAAATGGCGTTTTGAAGTCCTTGAAACGCGGCTGTATGTCGGTATTTCCGCAGGATTCTTCACAGATGGTGAAAGAGCCGGATACGTGTTAGCCCCAACAGATCACGTAGCCGTCCCATCTGCGATAGTTTAGTACGTAGAATCAGGAGGGTAGGATAATGTCAAAGAATCAAGGGTTGTCGTTAGCGAAGTCAATGAATGAAATAACAACGCTCGCTGGTGGTGGCAGTGCCCCTTTCAAAGATCGAGGCCCGGCAAGCGAGGCTATCCTGGAAGGTCCGAGCGGCGTCGCAGTCGACGATGAAGGGAACATCTATATAGCTGCTTTCCTCGCCAAACGTGTATTCAAGATTGATACGGATGGAATCCTCACGGTCGTTGCTGGAACCGGCGAAGCCGCAAGCTCCGGGGATGGCGGGCCAGCCGCCAGAGCCCCCCTCAATGGTCCCAGCGCAGTCGCGTTCGCGGGCGGCCTGCTCTACATCGCCGAACAGCTCGGGGACCGCATACGCGTCGTCGATCAATCGGGACGGATAAACACCTTCGCTGGGACCGGGCGCAGTCCTGTCGTCGGCAACGGCCACACTGAGAAGATCAAAGACAGGGTCAAAGCCAGGGAGGCGGTAATAGAGCAGCCGGCGGGGCTCGCCGTCAGGGATGGCGAGGTCTACTTTACGGAGTTCGCCGGCAATCGCGTGCGCAAGGTGGATCGCAACGGGGTCGTGAGATTCGTCGCCGGGACCGGACAGAGAGCCTCCAACGGCGATGGCGGTCCGGCAACAAAGGCGGCACTTCAGGGGCCGACCGGACTCGCTTTCGACCGGCGAGGAAACCTCTATGTCTCTGAGGTCTTCAGCGCTCGCGTTCGTCGTATCGATACGAAAGGCAAGATTACGACAATAGCCGGGCTGGGCAAACCCGGCGAGTTCGAAGAGGGCGCGCGCGCGCGCCGCGCCAGCCTGCGATGGCCGCACGGGCTTGCCGTAGATGCCGAAGGCAACTTATTCATTGCCGACTTTTCCGCAAGCAGGATCTACGTGATCGACTCCGACAAGCTCATCCACACGTTCGCCGGAATAGGAGACGGCGGGACGGTAAAGACAGGTCTCGCAAGCGACGTGCCTGTTGAGAATCCTCTCGGGCTTGCTTTCGACGCGAAGGGAGATCTGCTGGTCACTCTATTCAATCAAGGCTCCGTACTCAGGATCAACGCGGAAAGCCGCGTCAAAAGGATAGCCGGGGAATTCGTGAGAGAGCCGAGGAGCACGATGCGCCCGACGGAGGCTTTCCTGCGCGGCGTGTCCAGTATATCGTCCGACGATCATGGCAATGTCTATATAGCCGAAGCGTTCGGAAACGCGATTCACAAAGTGACGCCTAAAGGCGAGATGCTGCTGGTGGCCGGAACGGGGCTGGCATCTACCGGAGAGGACCGGCGTGTGGCCACGAGATCGAGCGTGAATCATCCCGCGGGCGTCTTGCCCACCGCCGACGGCGTCTTTATCGCCGAAGCAGACGGCCATCGCATTCGCTTCATCGACTCATCGAACAGAATAAGCACGATAGCAGGTACGGGCGTGCCCGGCTTCAGCGGCGACGGGGGACCGGCGACCGCCGCTTCGGCAGCCCACCCGCATGGCATCATGGACTTTGGCTCGGATGTGATCAACCCCGTGCCCTTCCTCCTGGCAAGGGGCGGCGGTCGGGCTGCGGCGCGCAGGGGGAAAAAGCGAGCCGCGAAGGGGCGTCCCGCTATCGCCTTCGTGGATACGGACAATCACCGCGTCCGTGTGATAGATGAGTTCGGGATCATCTCCACTCTGGCCGGAAATGGGAAGCCGGTCTCCTCGGGCG
>DASTET010000793.1:0-3252 GCA_035709445.1 Blastocatellia bacterium
GCTTATCGTCACGGCTTCGGTGATTGCGGGTAAGAGATTCTGACCCGGCACCTGTATGGTAGGCACGCCGCTGAACGAGCCGCTGAATGCGATCATGTCCGCGCCCGGGCTCTGATTCGCCTGAGTCATGGCCGCCCGCAGCGAGCCGCAGCCTATCGAGCCGCAGTCGCTCGTATTACAGACGGTAATAGTGCTGTTGGGCGCCGTCAGCGTAACGGTAGGGCTCGATGTCCCGCTCCTCAGTATGACGAGGTCGCTCAGGCCGTCCATATTGAGCCGCATCGGCAGCACCGCCACAGGCTCTCCTTCTACTTCGAGCAACGCCGCCGCGCCCGTCCCGCTGACGCTTGCGGCAGAGAGCGTGCCGTCGCCGCGCTCTCGAAGCTCGGCCTCATCCATCCAGACATGAATTCCGCGCCCGGCTCCGTCGACCACCAGTATGTTTTCGTGCGAAAGGCTCGACACTCGCGCGCGTAAAATCCTGCCGCGAGCCGCGCCCGCCGTCAGGGTCTTTATGCTCCATCTGCCATGCTGTTCGCCCGCGTGTCGTAACGAGGTCTTCTCTTCTTTTTCTTCTACGAGCAGCAGCGAGCCGTCTTCAGTCAACACGGCAAGCTCAAGGCGCGTATCGCCTGTGAAATCGCCTGCGGCAAGCGAGGAGAGACCGCTCTCAAACGACCTGCGGCTGATCGCGGCCCCGGCCACTTCTGCGCGCGCCGCCTCGTCGAGCGATAGCTTTCTGTCCCGCCCATGAATGATGAGAAGGTCGCGCCCGGCCCCGACCGCGATGTCGGTAGTGTAGTCTCGACCGAGATGGCCCGTCGTTATCGCGTTCGCCCTCGAAGGCAGGTCGAAGATTTCCGGCTCGCTTTTAACTGCGCCCTCCGGCCCTTCGAATACCATCAGCATCGGACCGGCAGCGCCATCGACTGCTACGATAAGATCGGCTATCCCGTCTGCGCGATTGACGTCGCCGCTCGCAAGGGCGGTTACGTTTCCGGGCAACGCTATCGTCTCGGCTTCTCGAACCGAGCCGCTACCGTCGCCCGTCATCAGATGGACCGCGCTGCTGCTATGGGCGGCGGCTGCAATATCAAAATGGCCGTCGGCGTTAAAGTCTCCGACTTCAATTAGCTCAGGCGCGGCGCTCATATCGAATACAAGACCGGGGGAGAGAAAAGGCGCGTCGGTAAACGTTCCGTCTGCTTTTCGTGCCCGCGCTTGGGGCGTGTCAGGATAGACCGAATCGATGTTGCCCCGGTGAATGGTGAGGATGCCGCCGTTTTCGGTCGCATATGCGCTTACGAGGTCGGGCATCCCGTCCTCGTCAAAGTCGCCCGATGCGAGGCTGAGCGGGACCATCTTTTCGCTCTCCATATGTGCGGCGACTTCGACCGCCCCGTTGTAATCGGTCAGCAGGTCGCGGCCATCGGCCATGTTGATCCAGGGGTTGCCCCTTCCTGTGGCGCGGACGGCGACCGCCTCGCCGAGCTTTGCGCGCTCAAGTCGCTGCGGCTTTGATAACGCCTTACCGGCAGAAGCCTCTGCGCCGCCCAGCGAAGAGAGTTGAGCGCCCGCCATACTGAGCGCCAGCGACAATAAGATGACAGATGGTTTTTTCCCAAGCTTTATAATCGTCCGCCTTGCTGAATTCCCTGACTGATCTGCTCGACCTATCATTTTTACTCCCCTTGAGCTAGAGCTTTTCCATTCCCACATTACCCGCAATATTTGCGGGTTACTATTGTATGCGAAATGGACGTGGAAAAGCGGCAAATCACCTGTTGCATTTTTTTGATAATTATGGCTTCCTACTTCCCCTGTTCGTCGGAGGAATGGCGATCATATGCTTTATTCTCTTCATAATCAATCTTCCCTGTCCGTCATCTGTGATACGCTCGGTCGAAGGCGGCTGGATTACTCGAACGCCGGTCGTGTAGCTTATAATAGAGGCCCGCGAGGATAAAGCAGTCATTACTTCGGATCGAGGAGAGATGAAAATGAGAAGAGTCGTTTCGCGCCTGACGGTTACGGTTCTCGTGCTGGCATCGTTTGCCGTGGCAGCTCAGAACCCGTCGAGGTTTTCGCCGGACAAGATCAAGAAGATCGAGACGGCGATATCCGCCGAAATGTCCAGGCACCAGATACCGGGTCTTTCGGTCGCCGTCGTCACAGGCAATGAGCTTCGATGGTCGAGCGGCTACGGCATGGCCGATCTTGAGAACTTCGTCCCGGCGAAAGCGACCACCGTCTACCGCCTGGGCTCGATATCGAAGCCTGTCACCGCCGCCGCCGTCATGCAGCTCGTCGAACGCGGCAAGCTCGACCTGGACGCCCCGGTTCAAAAGAATTGCCCCTCCTTCCCTGAAAAACAGTGGCCCGTGACTACCCGACAGTTGCTCAGCCATCTCGGGGGCGTACGCCACTACGGGAGCGAGGCCGAGTTCGCGAGCACGCGCCGTTATACGAAGCTCGCCGACACGCTCGACATATTCAAGAACGATCCGCTGCTTCACGAGCCGGGGACGAAATACTCTTACACCACCTACGGCTTCAACCTGCTGGGGTGTGTCGTCGAGGGCGCTTCGGGTCAAAGCTTCATGGACTATCTCGGCGAGAACGTATTCAAGCCAGCAGGGCTAGTCACCATGCGCGACGATGATGTTCACGCGATCATCCCAAATCGCGCCCAGGGTTATCAAAAGACTCGGACGGGCGAGCTTAGAAATTCGGGTCTCGCCGACACGAGCATAAAGATACCGGGCGGTGGGCTTGTCTCTACGGCGGAAGACCTCGCGCGGTTCGCTATAGCGATGCAGACCGGCAGGCTTGTAAAGAAAGAGACGCTCGATCAGATGTGGACGCGGCAGAAGACGCGCGCCGGAGAGGAGATAGGCTACGGGCTCGGATGGGGCGTTGACAGGCGCGACGGGGTCAAAGAGGTCCATCACGGCGGCGCGCAACAGCGCGTGACCACTTTTCTTTACCTGATGCCGGAAAAGGGCGCTGCCGTGGCGATAATGACAAACCTCGAAGGGGTCGGCGGCGCGCTCAGGAGCCTCTGCCGCCAGATCGCCGACATAGCGATTCAGGAGTGAGAGAAAAGAATTCAGAAGCCAGAATTCAGAAGCCAGAATCCAGGAGCCAGAAGCCAGAATCTCTCGTATCAGTTCTCGATCGCCGTCGAGCGAATTAGATCAGAATCAGTCTTGACCATCTTCTAGCTTCTGGCTTCTGGCTCCTGGATTCTGG
>DASTET010000794.1:0-2381 GCA_035709445.1 Blastocatellia bacterium
CCCGCAGGCTTGTGTGCTATCTCGCGCTCCAGGCCGATCAATCCGCCGAGCAGCATCGCCAGGGCTACCTCTGCGAGTATCTCAACTTGTGAATACCACTGCATTGAGCGATCTCCCTTTGAGTAGGTTAAGGTAATCACAGGCGCTGGCGCCGGGGCTCATCGGTCGCGCCGGTGTGCGAGCGCACGCCGGCGGGAAATAGCCTTACAACTGGAGCATGAGCTGAAGCGGTGGCACACGACCGGTCAGCCAGCCTGTTCGACCGTCAGGGCCACCTCCTGACCGTATGAGATTTCCAGCGTATGCCCGTCCGGGTCGCGGATCAAAGCCCAGTAGCCGACCGGGTATCCCGAATCGGTCGGCTCCTGTAACAGCATCCCTTCCTCACTCGCCTCCCTGCACAGGCTGTCTACTTCCTCGCAGCTTCTACACCCGACGCCGAGATGCGCCCAGGGCAATAGAGGGTGCTCTACTTCAGGAACTTTGATGAGCACGATTACGAATGGGCGGGTCCGGTCACTTACCCAGACGACATCCGATGCAGTCTCTTCGTCTATGCGACGGTGCACAACTTCCATTCCGGCATACTTCCTGTAAAAGGAGATGCTCCGATCCACATCGCTGACGGGGAGCGCTATGTGTGTGAGGCCGAGATCAGACATGAGCGGTTGTCTCAAGAGATCAGATACTCAGCAAGCCGTCCTTGCGCGCTGGCGAGCTACATTCTACTACTCGGACCCGCGCGCGGGCCACCATCAGGGAAGAAAAATGGCTTCCGGCTTGTGGTCTCAGTCGAGGACCCGCGCCGTCAACAACACCACGAAATTGCCGTAACCGGTATCGTCCGAGCGCGAGCCCGCCGCGCCCGGCCAGAGCGCCCCCTGCTGGACTGCGCTCAGAAGTATGATCCTCTCGCCGGGCTTCATACGAACGTTCTCGGAAAAAGTGCGCTGAAAAAATATCGGGTGCGGCGACCCCGCGGTCTTCGCCATTGCCGAAAGCTCGATATTTATGCCGACCAGAATTATGTTATCGGCCAGCAAGTTGGGACTAATTGTGATGTTCAGCCCGGTATTATCATACTGTACCTGCTGAGGGTTTTGCGTTGTGGACGGGACGGGGACGCGCTGACCGAGCCGCGTCCTGGCCGATTCGCCTGCCCTCGTCCGTATCAGAACGTCCGCGACCGGTCGCACCCTGCCCTCTGAGGTCAGCCTGTCGATGCGCGCCCTGTCCTGGGCGAGCTTTTCAATCTCTCTACCCAGCTCGGCGCTGAATTCCAGGATCTCGACATTGAACAGAAGTGTTCGTGCCGCGGCGGCCTCGTCTCTTGCGGCAGGCGCCTGCGCCAGTGCGATTGAAGCAAGCAGGAGGAGCAGTACGAATAGATTGAGGAAACGTCTCTTCATAAAGATCAACCTCGTATTCACTGAAGCTGTGCCCCATCTGCTCATCTCGACATGATATTAAGCGTGAAAAAGGTTAATAAGTTCCTATTCCCAATCACAACTGCCTGATCCATATATTGCGATATCGAACGAGGTCGCCGTGGTCCTGCAACTTCAGCGGGCCCTTAGGCCCGTGAGCGACATAGAGCGCAGGCCGGTCGTGCCACGTATTACCGTAGATCTCAACGTTGTTTTGAATCAGCACCCCGTTGTGCAGGACCGTGATTCGAGCGCGCTCGATCACCTTGCCCTGCTCGTCAAACTTCGGCGCCTTGAATATGATGTCGTAGCTCTGCCATTCTCCGGGCCTGCGGGTCGAGTTTACCAGCGGCGCGTGCTGTTTGTAGATGGCCCCGGCCTGGCCGTGATAATAAGTTCTGTTCTCATACGAATCGAGAACCTGCACCTCGTACCTCTCCATCAGGAATACGCCGCTGTTGCCGCGCCCCTGGCTCTCGCCTTTCACCACGACGGGCGCAGCCCACTCGACGTGTAGCTGGCAGTCGCCGAACTCCTCCTTTGTGGCAATGTCGCCGGTTCCGGGAACGACTTCCATAAAACCGTCTTTGACCTGCCATTTCGCTTCGCCCCCGTCCTTAACAGTGCGCCACCTCGACAGGTCCTTACCGTCAAACAGGACTATCGCATCAGAAGGCGGGTCGCTGCTGGTCTTTCCGGGTGTAACGATGGGCGGTTCGTTTTTGGGCGGCGGGAAAGGGGCGAGCTCCTGACTGGCCCGGCCTGTAGCACAAGGCGCTGAAACTGCGATCATCACAAGGACCGAGGAGATTATCTCGGCCCGCAGCCGTTTACGCATCCCGCTACCTCCTAAAAAAGGTTTGCACGTTTATATCAAAGTAGCGAGTTGAGCACAATTCATCTCCTCGCCCTGACAGAGAATATGAATCGCAGAGGACGCCGCAGGATCGCAGA
>DASTET010000795.1:0-4370 GCA_035709445.1 Blastocatellia bacterium
AGGCGGTGGTTATCATATCGCCGTCCTCGAGAATCATCACCCGCTCGATCAGGTTGCGCAGCTCTCGCACGTTGCCGGGCCAGTTGTAGCGGCGCAGTATCTCCGCCACCTCGGGCGCGATGCCGCGAATGCGCTTGCGCATCTGTTCTTTGAAACGATTGATAAAATGATCGGCAAGGATGAGCACGTCATCGCCGCGCTCCCTGAGCGGGGGAACCTCGATCTGAATGATCGAGAGGCGGTAGTAGAGGTCGAGGCGGAAGCGCTCCTCTTCGCTGTCTGCCTTGAGGTTTCGATTCGATGCGGCAATGATGCGCACGTCGAGCGGCACGTCTTTGAGTCCGCCGACGCGCCGGAAAGCGCCCTCTTCGAGGACGCGCAGCAGCTTGGCTTGAAGGTTGAGCTCCATCTCGCCGATCTCGTCAAGAAAGACTGTGCCGCCCTCGGCCTGCTCAAGCAGCCCCTGCTTGCGCGCCTTGGCGTCGGTGAAAGCGCCTTTCTCGTACCCGAAGAACTCGCTCTCCATGAGGGTCGCAGGAATGGCGGCGCAGTTAATGGGGATGAAAGGGGCACGGGCGCGGCGCGACCCGTAGTGTATGGCTTTTGCGAGCAGGTCTTTGCCGGTGCCGGATTCGCCCTGTAAGAGGACCGTTGACACCTCGCTTTCCGCGACCTTGCGCGCAAGCGCGATCATCTCGTCGCGGGCCTGTGATCTCCCGATGATCTGGTCGAAGTCAAACTCGCGAGCGCGCTCCTTGCGGATGAGGTTTACTTCCTTGCGCAATCGCCCGGCCTCAAGCGCGTTGGAGATTCTGACCTCAAGCTCATCCAGGTTCACGGGCTTGCCCAGAAAGTCATAGGCCTGGCCCCTGAGCGCGGCAATCGCATTCTCGATGTGAAAGTCGGTCGTAATCATTATTATTATTGCTTCGGGGTTCCGCTCCTTGATCTTTCTGAGAACGCTGAGGCCCGACTCGTCCGGGAGGTTGATGTCTAATAATGTGATCGCGGGTTGTTCGGCGTCGAATTTAGCGAGCGCGACGGCGGCGGTCTCGGCTTCGAGAGGATCATATCCGCTCGCGCGCAAAGCCTGCGCAAGAGTCCATCGCACCGCCGAGTCGTCGTCTACGATGAGTATTTTATCCTTTGGCATTTACCTCTCTCTGACATTCGGGAATAGAATATCAAGTAAGAATTCTACTTGGTATAGATTAAAAAGCACAGTAAGGCCAGAGCTGCTTTTTACAAACAGTACGTTGATACGTTCGGAGGTGGATAGGGCAAACCACCTTTTTGCATGGCCCTGGTGATAATTGCCGTATTACTGCGCGACGTCAGGGAGAATCGCCCCCGTCAAGGGGGTTTATTTGTATTCATAATCAGCAGAGTCTGGTTTAGCCCCTTACAAGAGAGGAGGGCCAGCACTTGAAAGGAACTGAAGCAGGATGCTTTGGCTGGAGGAATCTATGGCAAGAGGAACTATGACGAAGGAAGCTACGATCTATCTAACTGAGGTTGACCGCGGTCGCTTGAGGAAGCTGATCGACCTGGCCAGAGATACCGGGGCCGATTCGCATCGGCAGTACCTGGATAGACTGCAAGACGAGCTGGAACGGGCCGAGGTCGTCGCTCCAAACGACATACCCAGAGATGTTGTCACCATGCGCTCGACAGTTCGTCTGAAAGACCTGGATAGCGACAAGGAGATGGTCTACTCGCTGGTATTTCCCAGTGAGGCGGATATTGATGAAGGCAAGATTTCGGTTCTCGCGCCTGTAGGCACTGCCATGATCGGCCATAAAGTTGGGAATGTAATCGAATGGGAAGTTCCATCGGGGCTGAGGAGGCTGAAAGTCGAAGAGATTCTCTATCAACCCGAAGCTTCGGGCGATTATCATCTCTAGCCCGGTCGCATTCGCTTATGGGGACAGCTCGTGGACGATTGTGGTGATTAACTATCACCGGACGGTTTCAGGGCGAGCAGAAGAGCCGACCATTTTCTGCTTGTCCTGAAAGCCCCGCCTGGTTACCGCGAGTCGGAAAGGACGACGCGACCTGATAGTTAAGTTCGCTATTTTCGGGGCGCCGGTTTGAATTGATTGCACTGCTCAAACTGTTAAATATTCATCATCAGTGGCAAAAAGTTGACAGGCGCAGCATCTTTTCGCCAACAAACCATGCGTATTCGCCACTTTGCGGATGGCAGGCGTATTGCACTTAGTAATAGCGACGAATATGCATTACTGCTAAGAGATGAGCGGGCTGAACTGATTATTCCGCTCCTGTGAGTAAATATGATTAGACGGAGGCAAATGCCTATTATGAAAAAGATGAAAATACTGATTGCTTATGATGGCTCAAGTCATGCCGACGCGGCGCTGGACGATCTGCATCGGGCGGGGTTGCCACAGGAAGCCGAGGCGCTGATCCTGTCTGTAGCCGACGTGTGGACCTGGCCGTCGCCGAAGCAGGATGCGCGTGAAGCACGCGCGCAGGAGCTAGACATTATCAGCTTGAACAAAGTTCGGGCACAATCAGAGCAGGCTGTAGAAGGGGCTCGGAAACTGGCGGTTCAAGCCGGCGAGCGCATTAAGACGGCCTTCCCCTCCTGGACAGTAAATGCAGAAGGCTGCGGTGATTCGCCGGCCTGGGCCTTGATAAAGAAGGCTGATGAGTGGGAGGCAGACCTTGTCGTTGTAGGCTCGCAGGGCCGCTCCGCGCTGAGCCGGTCAATGCTGGGAAGCGTGTCACAAAAAGTGCTCTACGAGGCGCGCTGCTCGGTGCGAGTCGGGCGCGCCCGGCCAAGAGGAGACGACTCTCCGCTGCGCATCATCATCGGCGTGGACGGCTCACCGGGGGCAGAGGCTGCGGTGAACGCCGTGGCAGAGCGCAACTGGCCGATTGGCACCGAGGCTCGCGTGATCTCCGCACATTCCCCCCAGACGCTATTAGCAATTGCGCATTTCATACAGCCGGTGTTAGTGGCGGCCAGAGAACACTCCGATGACAGGAGCGCGATGGCACAAACAATCGCTGATCTCTCCGCAGAAAAGCTCCGCGCGGCCGGGATTGCTGCTTCAGCCATAGCCAGGGAAGGAGACCCAAGGCTTGTATTACTCGATGAGGCTGAGCAGTGGCAGGCCGACTGCATATTCGTTGGCGCGAGGGGCCTCAGACGCATAAAAAGGTTCCTACTGGGGAGCGTTTCCGGGGGCGTGGCCGCGCAGGCAAATTGCTCGATTGAAGTTGTTCGTACGCCAGAAGCCTTATCCGCGAATACTGGTAATGAAAGCGATAAGTGAGGGCTACATTGCTGAGGGGATTTGAAGGGCGGATGAAAAACGGTAGAAAGTTTTTCTCCCCAGCTCTGTAACCAATACGTTCCTCAAGACTCTTTAGAGTAGGGAGGAATAAAACCGATCCTCGACAAGGTATGTGCGTCTGCCTTGCAGGGTTTCAAGTACTGGTAAAGAAGGGAAAATCACATGACGGTAGCAGCAGTACTATTTGCAATCGCAGCTCTTGGCGGAGTTGTTATGGCTGTTATGCGTTTCAGAGGTAGAGGGTTGCCCCCTATGGGGCTGGCCCTTCTGCATGGCATAATTGCAGCGGCTGGCCTGGTCGCGCTCATCTTTGTGGCAATGGGCGGCAACGTCTCGACGCAAGCGGCAATCGCGTTAGCGGGATTCGTCATAGCAGCACTTGGAGGGTTCCTTTTATTCTCATTCCACCTCCGACGTCAGGCGTTGCCCAAACCGCTCGTGGTTATTCACGGTCTGGTGGCGGTCGTTTCATTTGTGGTCCTGCTTGTCGCTATCATGGCTGTTCGCACATAGGGTAAGAAATGAGCAAAGGGTTACGCGCGCTTGGTCATCCGCTGCACGCCGTATTGAGTGACTTCCCGTTGGCGCTTCTCGGAACATCACTAGTCTGGGACGTGATCGGAATCTGGCGCGCTGAACCGTTGTGGTGGGCGATCTCATATTGGAACGTCGTGCTGGGTCTCGCCCTTGCTGTTGTAGCGGCAACGGCAGGGGCAGTTGACTACGCAGCTATCGAACAGGATCATCCGGCGCTTGCAACGGGGATCCGGCATATGCTGTATATGTTGGGCGCCATAGGGGTATATACAATCAGCCTTGTAGTTCGCGGTGGGACCGCCCCTCCTACCGGTACATCTCGAATAGCCGTTCTATTTATCGAAGGTGTCGGTCTTGTTTTACTTTCCGTAGGAGGCTGGTATGGAGGCCACCTGGTTTTCCGTTATGGAATCGGGCGTGATGAGGTTGAAGGTGTGAGCGGGACGACAGCACAACCGAGATCAAGGTCCTCCGGGCTTCGCTATGGTGCGTCTGACAAGGGATTGAAGT
>DASTET010000796.1:0-2560 GCA_035709445.1 Blastocatellia bacterium
GTTCGAGAAGCAGATGAAGAGCTGGCAAAGATAAATATCAGCGAGTCCGACATCCCGCGTCTGGTCGCGTTCCTGAACGCGCTGAACGAAGACCTCAAATGACCGCGCCTGCGGGCGGTTTCAAGATGGATGCTGGCCGAATGCCACGGCCAGAAATCGTTCCAAGGCGCCAACGGCTTCCTCCAGACTCTTCGGCGCCGGAAGCGGAGACGCTCGCGCCTTTCGCAACGATTTTTTGTGCGCCGCAAAAATCTTTGAGAGAGATTCGTCCATCGACTGAAGGTGGATGCGCGGGTGCGGCACGGGAATGCCATCGGGTCCCCTCGACATGATCCGCCCTTCAATCTCGTCGGCCAGACCCGTGACGACCCAGTCTCCATTCTCCAGCTCTGAAATAAAAACCAGCTCGAAGATCCCCTCGCCGGCAAGTATGACGCTGAAGGAATCGGGCGGCCCTGTGTAGAGCCGGCAGCTTGCTTCCGCGCTCCTGACCCCGACCCGGTCGGTATAAATCATGTCGCCCTGCGGCCTCAAACCCATTTTGGCGAATCTTTTATCAAGCATGTCGAGCGCGCTGGCCATATCGAGCTCGTCCATGTCGGCCACTTCCGGCAATACATCCGACAGGATCAGGCACAGAAACCCGGGATCGAAGTAGCTCTTCGTCCGGAGCTCAGTCGGGGCGAACATCTGACCCGGCTGTGGCAGCTCTTGAGCTTTCACGTCCAGCACCTCTACGAGGGCCGAAAGCCATATGTTGTGGTGCTCGTCCTCGACGCGCATCTTCGTCGTGTCGCGCCGGCAGAACAACGCCTCCGCGCCGTCCCAGTCACCCATCCGGCAGAGCGCGCAGTAGCCGTACTCGTCCAGCTCAACGCCCGCAGGAGGTGGGAGACGCTTTGCCTTGTCCCAGGACTCCGCGAAGACGCTGACGAGCGTGATGCCCGCCGCCGGTACTTGAGTTCGAATATACGAGCCGGGAGACATAGCGAGCGCCGAGACCGCCGCCCGATCAAGATTCACAATGAATGTATCCCAATAGTCGCCGAACCAGACGAGCGCGTCCGCCGATTTGCCGCGAACTGAATACTTGCCTATCCAGTCCGTGTCGCGGCGCGGCTCGAAGGGAAGCAGGTCCGTGGCGGCATCTTCGGGGCTTCCACCGGGTGTCAGCACTATCACTTCCTCCGGCCCCTGCCACGTAAGCCGCTCGCGATCGAGCGCCTCCTGATCGATGCGATAAAGAGTAACCCGGTAGTCGCCTGCGGGAATCTCGACGACGGCGCCCGTGTCGGTCGGCTCCTCCGGCCCGATGCGGCTGGCGTCGTTGGATTCAATACACAATCTTCCGGATGGCAATTGCAGGAAGGCCCGTTGCGGCTCAAGCCAGCGCGCGACGGCCATCTCATCTTCGGTGAGAGGCGGCCCCACAAAGACAGTGATGCGCAGGTCGTCGTCCTGTCGGAGGCTGTAGCCGACGACTAGCCCCTGGCGCGTCCGCTCTTCAAACCTCGGAGGCATGCCTCCGAAGCCGTCATCCGACGAGTCCGCGCGGCGAATCGTATCGCGATTGCTGTCGTCATAAAGCCACACTTCGAGACCGGAATTGGGTATGCTCAAAGACGTGCCGCCATCACGCACGAACGTGCGGCCCCGGCGGTTGGTCCCTGTCGACTTCCCGCTCCCTTTTCGTTTTTGTCTGGTCATCGAATGATCCTCATAGCCGATGCATGTCGCCAGGTGATTTCAGGCGTTGCAGGTAGAGCATATCCCAGCGGCGGGAGGCTGTCTAACATCGAGCGTGACAGCGCGACGCAGGGAACTGAGGGAGTCACCGAATATCTTACGGCCAAATTTGCAGCCTGTATAGGCGCTCATAACCTTAAGTTGTGACGAACGATACAAAAAAACTGTGTCGCCCATCACACAGGTCCGTGATAGCTGTCACAGATTTTATTTTGTGGTAATTGTTATATTCCGGGTCCGGTAGGGAAGTAGTTATCCTCCTTCTGGCGCACCCAGCAGAAGCAATCTAAATGCTGAGTAAGCCTCTTGGCGTATCTTTCACGCAACAAAAGGGGACCTGTGCGGGTCTTTTTGGAGCTGGGAGAGGGTCAATATTCAAGAAATACAGTAGGTAAGTTTTTTTACCTGAAGGCTTGTCGAACGTCTGCCTGCACCTGCACCGCTTGCGACCTTCAGAGCTCGAAAGGGATTTTTAATACCAACCAGCAGCAGGTTAGGTAATGATGAAAGCACGATGAAAACTCTGATGAATAAGCCTGGCGAGAGCGCGTCATATTCGGATGGCTGCGCGGGTAGCGCGGCCCGGCTCTCAGCACCGTCTTCTGGGCCACCCCGATAAAGCACTCGCCACACAAGAGAGATAGAGGAACGTCTGTCTTAACCAAGGAGATAAGGTGATGAAAATCAGATCTTACCGAACGCACCTGTTATTGTGCGGCGCGGCGGTCTTACTGCTCTTTGGGACTTCTCATATGGCAAGAGCACAGAGCCCCCCATCGTGTGACCGTACAATCACAGCTGACGTCGTGGCCCT
>DASTET010000797.1:0-3367 GCA_035709445.1 Blastocatellia bacterium
TGGCGCCCTGGCCCGCCATCAGTCGCGGGTTGGAGGCGGTCGTGCCTATCGTGCCGGGGTTTGTGAGGCTGATGGTTGTGTCCTGGAAATCCGATATCTGGAGCTTGCCCGCGCGGGCGCGGCTCACTATGTCGTCATAAGCCGAGAGAAGATCGGGGAACGTCAGCTTGTCCGCGCCTTTTATGTTCGGGACGAGCAGCGTGCGGGTCCCGTCCTTTCGAGTGACGTCTACGGCTATGCCGAGGTTTACATCCGAGCGGCGAATTCTGTACGACTGGCCGTCGGCGGCTTCATAAGCATCGTTGAGCGCGGGGTATTGCTCGACCGCTCTGGTTATCGCGCGGGCGATCAGGTGCGTGTAAGAGACCTTGCGATTGCTCGCCTTGAGGTGTTCGTTTAAGAGGCGACGATTTTCGTCAAGCAGCTTGAGCGGTATCTGCCGCTGCGATGTGGCGGTAGGGACCTGAAGGCTCGCCTCCATGTTCTCTGCGATCTTGAGCGCCGCGCCGCGAAGCGGCAAGCGGTCAGCAGCTTCAGCCGCCCGGGGCTGAACCGGCTGCGCAGACGGCTCGGAAGCGGCTCCGGGGGCCGGTTGCGCGGCAGGTCTCTCGGCAGGCTGAGCGGCCTCGGCGGGCGCAGTCGCCTGCTCTGCGGGGGCGGGCTCAGCGGCGCCCGTCAATTCGTAGAAGTAATCGCGCCACTCTTCCCCCACCGACGCGGGGTTCTGCTCGAACTGTTCGAGCAGCCCGATGACGTAATCGGCGTTGATGCCGAACTCATCCTCTATGATCTGATCAAACGCTATTTGCTGCCGGCTCTTTGTCATCGCTTCACCTCTCTCGTGCAAAGATAGAGTTTAATCCTTGCGCGGGACAGTTAACAACCGGGCAAGAATCAGGCCGCGGATTTGCGCAAACGGGCGCAGATTTAATATAACAATTGAGAAGATGAGAAAAGCCCTGTTGATCTTTTCGGCATTCGCGCTGTTGCCGATCTTTTCCGCTGCAAGACCGACGATAGCCGAGCAACCTCCGGTCGTCTGCATAGACCCCGGGCACCCGTCGGAGACGAGCGCCGGGAACGTGGTCCAGAACGGCACGACCGAGGTCCATATCGCGTGGGCGGTCGCGCTCAAGCTTCGCGCCCTGCTCGAAGCGAAAGGCATGAGAACGGTGATGACCAAGTCTGCCGAAGCCCAGCTCGTCAGAAACAGGGACCGCGCCATGATAGCCAATCGCGCGCGGGCTCGGTTGATGGTCCGGCTGCACTGCGATGCGAGCAATGATTCCGGTTTTGCGCTCTACGCGCCCGACCGGCAGGGCAGTGTGGAGGGCGTCACGGGGCCTTCGCCTCAAGTCATCGAGCGAAGCCAGCAGGCGGCCCGCGCCATCCACCAGGGAATGGCCGAGAGGCTTGCGGGGCTGCTCAAAGACGGCGGCGTGCGCGGCGATTCGAAGACATATGTCGGATCACGACAGGGCGCGCTTACGGGGTCGATATTCTCCGAAGTCCCCGTCGTCACTATCGAGATGGTTGTGCTCAGCAATAAGTCCGACGCAAGATTTATCAAGGATGAGAATGGACAAAACAGGATGGCCGAAGCGATAGCGGCGGGGATCGAGCGGTTTTTCAGAATTCAGAATTCAGGAGCCAGAATTCAGAAGCCAGAATTCAGAAGCCAGAAGCCTGTCGAGGCAGATTATGATTTCATTCGGCTCCTATCGAGATACTACGCTAGAGATTCCGACTTCTGGCTTCTGAATTCTGGCTCCTGGCTTCTTTCCCATCGTCTTGTTGTCTCGGCGGGCAGTACTGTAAACTTCAACAAGAATCGGAACGCCCGCTTCTAAAGGAGTATTCGGATACTCACCAGTGGTGATTTAAATCTATTGAGGTTTTCGATGAAAAAGGTTTTATGCGCCCTGCTGCTGCTGATTGCCCTGACGGTCGGCGCGGCAGCGCAAAGCGCGCCTGTCACTTCGCAGTCGGTAAGCAGCGCATCGGCCCGCACCGATGCGACAAGCCTCAGACAGGAGGCTTTCGATATAGTATGGCGCACCGTTAAAGAGAAGCATTTCGACCCCACATTCGGCGGGGTCGATTGGGACGCTATGCGCGAAAAGTATCAGCCGAAAGTGGCTGCCGCAAAGAGCGACGGCGAGTTTTACGGGCTTCTTCAGCAGATGCTCGAAGAGCTTGGCCAGTCGCATTTCGCCATTATCCCTCCGGAGGCTGTCGTCGAAGACAGACAGGCAGAGCCCGCGACGGGCACGGCCGGGATCGATCTGAAGCTCATCGATAACCTCGCGGTTATCACTCGCATCGAGCCCGGCTCCGGCGCGGCCCGCGCAGGGCTGCGGATGGGATTCGTCATCAAACAGGTGGGCGAGACACCGGTCGAGAAGGTTATAGAGCGGTTCGCAAAGAGCAAAGAGTCGCTCGCCATCGTTCAGTTGCGGATAACTCGCTCGCTGCTTGCGCGCATAAACGGCAGGGCCGATAGCTCCGTGCGAATCGTCTATCTCGATGAGAAAGATCAGACGCGCGAGGCTGAGGTCACGCGGACGCTGTTGACGGGCGACATCGCGCCCGGCTTTGCAAACTTCCCGCCTCAGTACACGGATTTCGAAGCGCGCCGCCTTGAGGGCGGGATCGGATACATCAGGTTCAATATCTTCGCCCTGCCGCTTATGGAGAAGATACGCCCCGCCATACGCTCGATGAACGGCGCGCCCGGCATCATCATCGACCTGCGCGGCAACCCCGGCGGGTTTGGCTCGATGTCGAACGGGATGGCGGGATTGATGACGACCGAGCAGACGTCGCTCGGCAGAATGAGGATGCGCACCGGGTATATGAACTTTCCCGTCTATCCGCAAAAGGACCCGTTTACGGGCAAGGTGGTGATCCTCATCGACGGCGGGAGCGCATCCACGAGCGAGATATTCGCAGCCGGGATGCGAGAGATTGGACGCGCGACCGTCGTCGGCGAGCGGAGCATGGGGGCGGCGCTTCCATCGCTTTTTCAGAAGCTTCCGACGGGCGCGCTGTTCCAGTATGCGTTTGCCGACTTCAAATCGCCTAAAGGTAGCGCAATCGAAGGGCGCGGGGTCACACCGGATGTCGAGGTGAAGCTCACCCGCGCAGAGCTGCTCAAGGGGCGCGACCCACAGCTCGAAGCAGCTATCGTGCAGATCAGGAAGCCCTGATTGCATGGGCGCGACCGCGCGATGGCTCAAGATTAAGGATCAAAGATCAGATAGCAGATTCTCAGAAAGGACAAAAATATGAAGCGAACGTTAACCATAATGCTCTTGATTATGATGGCTGCGATTTCGGTTGCGGCGCAGAGCAAAGATACGAAACC
>DASTET010000798.1:0-5828 GCA_035709445.1 Blastocatellia bacterium
CGAGCTCCTCTCAACCGACGCAAGGATCATAAGCGCAACGAATAAAGACCTCGAAAGGGAAGTCGAATCCCAGAGATTTCGAGGAGACCTCTTTTACAGGCTCTGCGTTGTCTCGATACCCCTGCCGCCGCTCAGAGAGCGAAAGTCCGATGTCCCGGCCCTGGCCCAGGCTTTTTGCGATAGATATGCCATCGCCTACAGGAGATCCCCTTTGAAGATATCCAAGGATGCCTTAAAAGTATTACTCGATTATGATTGGCCGGGTAACGTGAGGCAGTTAAGAAATTACATTGAAAGGGCTGTAGTATTGGCAGAAGGTGATAAGATTACATTAGATGTTTTACCTGAAGATTTAAATCGTAAACTACAGGAAAATAAAGGTCGTGATCTTGAGATGGGAGTTGCTGATAGAGAATCGATCAATATATCACCCTCATTGAACTTTAAAGATGCAAAGAGAGAGTTCGAGCGAAAATTCATTGAGAAATGCCTTGACTCGACCTCAGGAAACATTACACAGGCGGCAAGCCTGCTAGGCATGCACCGTCAGAGCCTCCAACATAAGATCAAGGAGCTCGGTCTTACGAAGAAGTTTATCCCCGACTCCTGACCCCTAATCACAGATACGGGCTAGAAGGGTATATCATCATCATTTATCGGCGCAGAAATATCTTCTGCTGGCTGAGCTGCCGCCTTAACCTGTCTTTCTTCCCTTGGTGCTGCGGCCTCTTCGCCTCTCGGCCCTATGAACTGCAATTCGGTCGCGTTGACATCGAGGCTGGTTCTGGTATTGCCATCCCTGTCTTGATATTCGCGTTGGGTCAACCGGCCCTCGATATAAACGAGCTTGCCCTTCGTTAGATACTGGCCCGCTGTCTCAGCTCGATTCCCCCAGAGGCTCACGTTAAACCAGGTGGTCACATCCTGAAACTCTCCGGACCGGTCCTTTCTCCGTTCTGTTGTTGCAACTGAGAAGTTACAGACGGCAGTCCCCTGGGGCGTGTATCTCAATTCAGAGTCCCGGCCCAGATACCCTACGATAATTATCTTGTTAAACGACGCCATAGGCCCTCCATAACAATAAACTAGAATCAGTGCGATCCTTCCCGATATCGGTTACAGATAACCGTCAGGCCGGTTGATTCTATCACACTACTAGACGAAAAATTAAGAAGACCAGCCGATGTTTTGAGGCTGCCTGCTACCCTGAGCTTAGCTTCGGCGAAGGGATTGTCTAGCCTGTCCTCTTATGAATAGACAGCGAAATGCTGAGAATTTGACCGGAGTTTTTCACCCTGAGATATTGAACCAGCGGTTTTACATCTTGTAGTCGCTCGCATCGTCGAGCATGTCCTCGGGCCAGTCGTCATCCTCCTGCGGATGCGCCTCTTCAGTAATTGCGCTGCTTGAGCTGTTTATCACTTCCTGATTCACATAGATAGGGCAGTCCGTCCTCAAGGCGAGCGCGATTGCATCGCTAGGTCTCGAATCGACAAGGATGACTTCGCCATCTCTGATCATCTCTATCACTGCAAAAAAGGTGTTCTCTATAAGGTGCGTTATGACTATTCGTCTGACGGTCGCCCCTAGCTCCCAGATGACATTCTTTATAAGATCGTGCGTCATTGGTCTTTGAGTGGCGAGCTTCTCTATCTCGACCGCTATGGCATTGGCTTCAAAGGCCCCCACCCAGATCGGAAGCATGGCCTCTCCATTGACATCCTTCAGAATGATGATCGGCGTGTTGGCTGCCGGGTCCATCATCAATCCTCGTATCTTCATCTCGATTTCCATGACACCTCACGACGGCGTGATCATATCCATGATCGCTATTAACATAAAAGAGCCGATAAATCGAATACGGCGGAATCAAAATATCAAGCGTTCAGGGTTCCCTTTAAAAAACTTAGCCGCAATTAAAGCATAATGACCTCGAAAAGTCCACTGATGGTTAGAACTCATCTTGACACTTTTCCCCCTTCGAATTAGGATGCAAAAGCTTTCTAAGAGGGGGGCAGCAGGAATATGGTGATAGCAATCGCCAATCAAAAGGGAGGCGTGGGCAAGACCACTACAGCTATTAATCTTTCCGCGGCATTCGCAAGGGCAGGCAAGCGAGTCTTGCTGATAGACCTTGACCCGCAGGCAAATAGCTCGCTTACTTTCCTCAAACATGAGGTGATCGATCAATCCGTATATGAACTGCTCATAGAGCACGGCATCGATTACGACGATGTAATAAAGCCGACGACTGTCCCGAATCTCGACGTGCTCCCGTCGAGGATCAGCCTTGCAAAATTCGAGAGCAAGCTTATCGGTGAATTCGATGCCCCTTTTCGCTTGAAGGATCGTATAGACGGACTTACGAAAAAGTATGATTGCATTTTTATAGATACCCCTCCGACTCTGGGTCTTATCACAGTGAACGCCCTTGTGGCTTCGGATTATCTCTTGATACCGATACAGCCTTCTTACTTTGCGCTCGAAGGGACAGATGATCTGCTGGAGACTGTCGAGAAGGTGAAGGCCCGCCCAAATCCCAACCTGCGGGTCCTGGGTGTAGTCATAACCCTGCTCGATAAGAGGACAACGCTGGCCAAGGACATACAGGATCAGATCAGACACGTGTTCGGAGACAAGGTTTTCGAGACCGTTATAAGCAAGTCGGTCAGGCTTGAGGAGAGCCCGGCTTATAAAGAGACTATCTTTACCTTTGCTCCCAACTCTAGCGGGGCAGTAGAGTATTCGAATCTTTGCCAAGAGGTGATGCGCCGTGTCTAAACGAGGCCTGCCGAGCAATTTCAAACTGCGCCACGACTCGCACTATGTCGAACAGCTTACGAGCAGGACATCAGGTGCGCCAGTCGGTCGTATGATCCCTATCGACAAGCTTGCGCCCAATCCCAACCAGCCGCGCGTCGAGATAGGCGATCTCACCGAGCTGATCTCTTCTATAAGGGAGAAGGGGGTGCTTGAGCCGATTCTCGTACGCCCAAGCGATGTCGGCGGGCGGTTTATGATCATAAGCGGCGAGCGAAGATATCGGGCCAGTCTCGAAGTCGGGCTTACAGAACTGCCCTGTATTGAGATGGATGTCGATGACCGCGCCGTCGCGGAGATATCACTGATAGAGAACCTCCAAAGAAAAGACCTCACCCCCTTTGAAGAGGCCGACGGGTTGCAGGCTCTGGCCGACAGGTTCGGCTATACTCACGAAGAGATCGCTCGAAAGATAGGCAAAAGCCGCACCTCGATCACCGAAGCTCTCTCGCTTTCGGCAATCCCGTCGGATATACGTGAGATTTGTCGGCGGGCCGACATTACCTCTAAATCAATGCTGTTACAGGTGGTTAGACAGCCCTCTGAAGACGAGATGAGGCGTTTTGTCGAAAAGATTCGGGAGTCCGGTCTGACGCGCGATGAGGCGCGGCGTGTCAGGCAGGGCAAGGCTAAAAAGGCCAGGGGCGCGGTCTTTAAATACACAGCGAAGAACCAGTCGTTCGCCCTGACAATGAAGTTCCGTAAATCGAGTGCGAATCGTGCCGATATAGAAGATGCACTGAAGGATGTTCTAGAGCATCTGGCGAAGCTGGATTGAAGCTATTTCTGCTGGGCGCGGTTTCGCTCCATCTCGGTCCTGTACTTTTTCGCCAGTTTCTTGGCCCATCTATCGAGCTGGGGTTTAAAGGGCTTGAGAAGCTTCACGCGAAGCCCTCCTTCCTTCTCCCTCCATAAGTCGAAGTGCTTCTCTACATATTGTCTGCACGCCCTTTCGAGGTCTCCCTTTTTTACCCCCTTTGATAAGGTGAGATAATAATGCTGTGCGACGAGCGAAAGCACTACCTGCGCGATACTCGATTTCAGAGTCAATCGTCCTATGAGGTTTTGGGGGAACCTTTTCTTAGGGGCGACTATCGTTGTGGCAATCTCTCCCCAGGCCAACTGACCGCCCATCCTGGGATGGTACAGGGCAGGGAGGGTTGATCGTTGGATTGCTGAAATCCTTGGCTCGGTAACCTGATCTACGAAGACTATCTTGGCAAACCCGCGCAGGTGCTCGACCGGGACGACATTAAGGGCTTTTTCAACGTGAGTCTGCGCATTCTTGATTTTTTGAGAGGCTTGATCCTCAACTTTTACATTCATATTATTCCTGTAAGTTTTCCAAAAACTGGCTATTAATCTATAAGCGAACTTTGAGATATTACTTGAATTGAATGCTCAAGCGATTCAAGCCGCTTTTCGAGTCTTCTTATTGTCTTCTGTATCTCAGGCAGCCTGGCGAAGATGGCGGTCGATTTGAGCCAGACTCTATTCTCTACCGAGGGAGAGCCCGATATGATTTTTCCCGGTTCGACATCTCCCGGGATTCCCGTCTGACCGGTGGCTATAACCCCATCCCCGATACTGAGATGACCGGCCGAGCCCACCTGGCCCGCAAGAAGCACATTCTTTCCTACCTTTGTCGAGCCAGCAAGCCCAACCTGCGCGCATATGAGGCTATCTTCGCCGATCACCGATCCATGCCCGACCTGAACAAGGTTGTCTATCTTTGCGCCCGCCTTTACTCTCGTTTCACCGAGAGTCGCCCGATCTATAGTCGAGCATGCGCCGATCTCAACATTATCTTCGATGATAACCGTCCCCGCCTGGTATATCTTGTACCACGAACCGTCTTCCTTTTTTGCAAAACCGAACCCATCCGAGCCGACCACGGCATTGTCTTGTAGGACGCACCCTGCCCCTATCGACACCCTCTCTCTAATCGAACAGCCTGAATGGATAATTGTATGGTCACCTATCTTTACATCTTCGCTTATTGTGCACCGGGCTCCTATCCTGACAAAATCGCCGATGATGGCCCTGTCCCCTATGTAGGTGTACGCGCCGAGCGAGACTCCTCTCCCAATCCTTGCCGTTTCAGATATCCAGGCTGTCGGATGAATAGCAGCAGGTTTCGGCGGCGGGAGATAGAAGATCTCTACTGCCTTTGCGAATGCTAGATAAGGGTTCTGATGTTTTAGAAGCGGAACGCTCAGCGTGGGACAGTCGAATCCTGCTATTATCGCCGATGCCCGGGTCTTCTTTGCTTCCGCGTAGTATTTCAGGTTTGTTAAGAAGCTTAGGTGACCTCTGCTCGCATTCTCCAGAGTGGCGACCCCTTCGATTTCTATAGCGCCATCGCCTTCAAGCTGGCATGAAAGGCGGCTCGATATTTCATCAAGTCTCATTAAATGAACTCTTCGCGATATGATTGCTTCGTACTCAATGATACGGCTTTATTGTTTCGACGATTCGTATAGAATATGTCAAAGAGTAGATCAGACCGTCAACCCTGTTAAGGAGTATGCGTAGTGGCGCAAGACATCAAATCAAGTTTTCTCAATTATCTCAGGGTAGAGAAGGGGCTTTCGCCGAACACGCTTCTTGCCTACACCAACGATCTTGAAAAACTATCAAAGTACGCGAGCGAACAAGGCAAAGACCTCAAATCGATCGAGCGCGATGACCTCCTGGGGTTTATCCGCCATCTAAATGAAACCGGGCTTGAGCCTCGCAGTATTGCGCGTACGCTTGTCACAGTGCGAAGTCTTTATAAGTTTCTCATCCTTGATGGCCATCTGAAACGCGACCCGAGCGCCAATATCGAATCTCCAAAGTCCTGGCAATCGCTTCCCAAGTTTTTGATCTCGGAGGAGGTCGAGAGGCTACTTGAGAGCCCGGACCTTTCTACTGATACGGGCATCCGCGATAAGGCGATGCTTGAGGTCCTATACGCCGCCGGAATAAGAGTCTCTGAGCTAGTCAGCCTGAAGTTGATCGATATA
>DASTET010000799.1:0-2208 GCA_035709445.1 Blastocatellia bacterium
GCCCATTGAAACCCCTTATCGGTAAATCCTGCCTCGGCGTCGACCGAGCGGCCGTCGGCTGTAAACGAGCGCATGCGATAGAGCTTCGCCTTATCGTCATAGTAGAGAAAACCGACTGCATTATGCGTGACAACCTCTTCGTCCTTGCCGGGCACCTTCTTTTTGCCCAGCCCTTCGACGACCAGCAGCAGCCCGCCCAGCTTTGATTGGACCACCTCTCGGATAGGGGAGGTGTTACGCTGTCCCGGAACAAACTCGGTCCAGCCTTCGCCCTGCCATTCCCCGACGAGGAAGCTCAATTTCTTCATCGCTTCAAGCTGCGCCGCAGGCGGCTTCTGCGCCTGCCCGGCGAGGTTATGACTCGTCCCAACTGCCAGCGTCCAGACCAGGATCTCGATTGCCGTTCTAAATACCATGCCTGCCTCCTGAGGTAGTGAGATTTGAAATGACTCAACGTTAATTCATATGTTCTGGGAGTATGCTTTATCCTTTTACAATCTCCACGCGGCGGTTCCTGGCTCGCCCCTCTTCAGTCCTGTTGTCTGCGATGGGCCGCTCCTGTCCGAAGCCCACGGCGGCAAGGCGGTTGGCGCCAATGCCAGAGGCAACTATGATTGAACCTTCTATTGCCCGTGTGGTTCAAGGCTTGGCCATGTTTTTCGATCCCGCACGTAATTGTCCAACCAGTCCTTGATCAAACGGTTGACTTCAACCCGGTGCTCGGTCAGACCATGATCGCCCCCCTCAAAGAATACGAATCGGAAAGGGTGCTTGCTGTTATAAAGCGCTGTGGCCATCGCAAGCCCTTCTGTCGGATGGACTCGCCAGTCTGCGCTGCCATGCAGTAACAGAATCGGGGTCTTCTTATGCAACTTCTCCGGCCATCGAACAGCCGAGCGCATCGTGAGCTCGCGTTCCTTGTTCTTATGAAAATCGGGAATCAACTGCGCATAAACTTCCGTTTCCATCTCCGGGCGCCGTTTGGCTCCGTCAAACAGGTCCGCAGCCCCGGCCCCGACTACAGCAGCGGCTATGCGGTCTGACCTTGCAAGCGCCAGGTAAGTCATCATTCCGCCTCGGCTCCAACCGTACATCCCGATTCGAGTTGCATCAGCTTGCGGCAATGATTCCAGCAGAGGGATCAAGTTAAGAACGTCATTTACATCTCGCCCGCCGAATTCCTCTTTCCCTTCGCCGCCTGCATTCCCGCGATATTGACTGGCAACTACGATATACCCCCAGCTCGCCACAGAGCCGAGCGTGCCTGCGGCCCTTGCATCGTCAAGCGCGCCGAACTCTCTGTTTCCACCTCTATTGAATATGACGCACGGTAATCTCTCGCCCTTCTTTGGGAACGATAGATATGCTTTAACCCTCAAGCCGTCGCTGAGGTATGTAATCTTTCTTAGCTCGACCTGCTCCAGAATCGCGCGAATCCGTTGTTCCGATGGGCCAAACCGCTTAAGCTCAGCGTCGGTTGGATTGACAACAGCCGAATCGATGAGCTTGCCATTCTGAGAGAGCCCCTCTGTCGATGTTAGAAGAACAAACAACGCAAGACAGGCAGGGCGTATTGTGATCATTCTAAGAAAGAACTTCATGTAATGCCTCCATATATGGAAAGCAACCTGATGCCGGGCATCGCGGTTGCGCGTGGTGGCTGCGGATTCATACGAGACCGCCTTCGCGCGCTCCGGCGCAGGCCTTCCCTACGCCGCTTATTGTTTGCGATCTACTTCTTTGCCCCGGCAAGCTTTTCCGTACTCCTCCATACTACCTCGCTGATCTCTATTATCTCTTCCAGGTCTTTACTGGCTTTAGCAGATTGCTCCACATCTATTACCCCGGCGGTCTCAAATACCGGGTTTGTCACAAACTTCGCAATGTGCAGGCAGAGCATCTGTAGAGATGGCCTTATTTCTTCTTCTTTAAGATCGGCCTTTTCCTTGCTCTCCCCTTTATCGTCGAGGGCCGGGAGCGCCAAGTGTTTTTTCAATCTGTTGGCGCATTTCCTTATCTCTCCAGTCGCATCCAGGATCAGACCATATTCCGGCAGCCTGTTATCCGAGATTGCAAGCACGATCCGATTGTAAACTGCCTGAATTCGCTCGAAGTCTTGCCTGACCTGAATAATCGCCGCTTGAGAGGGCATCTGGACGGGAGATTTCTGAGACCTGCCGTCAGGGTCGCGTAACTTATCACGCTCAT
>DASTET010000800.1:0-3664 GCA_035709445.1 Blastocatellia bacterium
AAAGACCAGCACCTGATACGACTCGACTCCTATGGCTCGCAACATCGCCTGTAGCAGCGCGCTTTTATCCTTACAATCTCCGTACCCTTTCTTGAGAACAGCCTCCGGCGGGTTGGGGCGGTAGCCCCCGATAACGCCCAACTGGATCGAAGCGTACCTTATACTGTTTTGCACCCAGCGTGAGAGCGCAAGCGCCTGCTCGCTCTCGGTGCTGATCCCCTGCGCCAGTTCCGCCGCCTTGCGTTGAACCGGCCCCGAGTTGCGAGACAGCTTCTGCATTATCTTATCTGCCCACCTTGATACGTCCTGCCAGGACGAAAAAGACTTCCCCGTCGCCCTGCCTCTTGCCGGAAAATAAGAGACCGCAAGGAAGGGCGAAAGGCTTATGCCCTCCGGCATCCACGGCTCTTCGTTTATGGCCGGTAGCTTCTGAAGCTCCCAGGTGTAGCTGTTGTTGTCGACAACGGGGGCAACCTGTGGATGGTTGAAAATCTTTGTTTCTACGGACCATCCTGCGGGCAGGTTTAACCGGTAGCGGCTCATCAGGACCGGGGCCCGCCCTTGAAACAGGTGATAGTCCTGATAGACGAGCGGCTTCTCTTTTTGCACCCACTCGAAAGCGACTACCGATCCAATGTCGACTTCGCCAAACCTCATAACTTTCGACCGGATATCGGTATAAAGATCGTCGCTGATAGACTCTTCAAACACCTTATCGCTTTCAAGCTCGAAGACCTTCTGATCGGCGCGAATATGCCAGGCGTGCAGATCGCTGATCCTCGTCTGGCTGTCGTACTGTATCTCGCGTCGAGCGGCCACGCGACCATCCTGCGTGAGTACGCGTGCAACAAAACGAGACCTGATCTCGGCCTTGCCGTTATCCTTTATCGTCGTCACTCGCTCATCGAGCAGGACGACGAACGGCACGTTCTTGTCGTACTCGCTTGCAGACGCATCGAGCCTCGCTCTCACCCAATCGGGAGGAGTGTCGGCCCGCCCGGTCGCGACGAAAAGGGTCAGCACCGCAACGAATACCGGAAGGATAGTTCGCCTTCGCATCTGAGCTTGACCTCGAAAAGCTTGAACACGCCGAAGTAAGTGGCGTCTGACAGAAAGAGAATATAGCAGATAGCGGCGAGAGGCTGAAGGGCGGCTTTCTTGACAAGACAGGGGGGCAAGATTATAGTCGGCTTCTATGCGGCGAAAAGGTCCAAGGTCTGAGACGAGCCCGCGCGTGAGGAGCACAACTGTGCTCTCGGTGCGCAGGGACAACCGGGTAGCGGTTGCGGGCGACGGGCAGGTGACCTTCGATAAATCGGTGATGAAATCGGGCGCTCGAAAGGTACGACGACTCTATAACGACAGGATCATAGCCGGTTTCGCAGGATCGACCGCCGACGCCTTCACTCTCTTCTCGCGGTTCGAAGCGAAGCTCGAACAGTATCGCGGCAACCTCCAGCGCGCCGCCGTCGAGATGGGCAAGGAGTGGCGCACCGACAAGTATCTCCGCCATCTCGAAGCGCTATTGATCGTGGCCGACGAGAACGCCTCGCTTGTGATCTCAGGAGGCGGCGATGTCATAGAGCCGGATGACGGGGTCGTAGCCATAGGATCGGGCGGCGCTTTTGCCACCGCCGCCGCACGTGCGCTGCTCAGACACACCGACCTGCCCGCGAAGGAAATAGCCATCGAAGCCATGAAGATCGCAAGCGAGATATGCATCTACACAAACTCGAACTTTGTGATCGAGGAGATATAATCGAGGGCGGAACTAATCCAATATAATCTCTCCAGTATTCGCTCTATTCTTCCTGAAAAGGGTGCCTCATATACCTTGTAGCCACCCTGGAAATATTCTATAGTTTTCGGTGCGCAGTTACTTGATTTCCTATGGTCATATATCTTTCAGGCGAAGTAAGAGACGTGCCCAGGCTCGACGAGATGACTCCGCGCCAGATCGTCGCGGAACTCGATAAGTACGTCGTAGGCCAGCACGCCGCAAAACGTGCGGTCGCTATCGCGCTCAGGAATCGAATTCGCAGACAGAAGCTCGCGCCCGACCTCGCCCAGGACGTCATCCCGAAAAACATCATCATGATCGGCTCTACGGGGATCGGCAAAACCGAGATAGCCCGCCGCCTTGCCAGGCTCTCGAACTCCCCTTTTCTCAAGGTCGAAGCCTCGAAGTTCACCGAGGTCGGCTACGTTGGGCGCGACGTCGAATCGATGATCCGCGACCTCGTAGAGATCGGCGTCGACCTGGTCCGCGAGGAGAAGATCGCAGAGATAGCCGACAAGGCCGAGCAGAATGCCGAAGAGCGTTTGCTCGACCTGCTGCTGCCTCGCACCCGGCAGTTGGAAGACGCGCAGGACGGCGAGGCCTCTTTCGAGCAGTTCGAGCGCACCCGCGAAAAGCTGCGCCAGCAACTGCGCGAGGGCCGGCTCAACGCGCGTATAGTCGAGCTTGAGGTCCAGGAGCGCAGCAGCCCCGGCCACTTCGAGATATACACGCCGCAGGGCATCGAAGAGATGGACATAAACCTGCGCGACATGTTCCCGAACATGTTCGGCGGACGCCCGAAGCTCAGGAAGATGCGCGTCGATGAGGCAATGGAATACCTGCTCCAGGAAGAACAGCAGAAGCTCATCGATATGGATCAGATCGCTCGCGCCGCCATAGAGCGAGTAGAGGCCTCAGGCATAGTATTTCTCGACGAGATAGACAAGATCGCCGGGCGCGAAGGCGGCCACGGGCCGGACGTCTCGCGCGAAGGCGTGCAGCGTGACATACTCCCCATAGTCGAAGGCACAACGGTCAACACCCGCTACGGGATGGTTCGCACGGACCATATACTGTTCATTGCCGCCGGGGCCTTTCACGTCTCCAAGCCCTCGGACCTCATCCCTGAGCTTCAGGGCAGGTTCCCGATTCGCGTCGAGCTGAAGCCGCTCACGGTCGACGACTTCAAGCGAATCCTGACCGAGCCGAAGAACTCGCTTGTCCGCCAGTACACCGCATTGCTCGGCACCGAAGGCATAGATATATCGTTTACCGAGGACGCTATCGCCGCGATTGCGAGGTTTGCATTTTCAGTGAACGAGCAGACCGAAGATATAGGCGCCCGTCGTTTGCACACTATCGTGGAGACGCTGCTTGACGAGTATTCATTCGAAGGGCCGGACCTTGAAGAAAAGACCGTCGTCATCGATTCCCAGTACGTGCAAAAGCAATTGGCGGAGATAGTCAAGAACGAAGACCTCAGCCGGTACATACTGTGAGCCTGAAGCTTCCCGAATCGGCCCGACTGGCGCGCGCCCGGCCTGCCCTCAGCCTTCTCTCAATCGCCTGCACGACGCTACTGGCCGTTGCCGGTCTCTCTTGCGGAAAAGTGGGCGCGCCCGTCCCGCCCGCCCGAATACGCGACCGCACGACCGAGCTTACGGTCGTACAGCGCGGCTCGATCGTGCTGCTTTCATGGCCCGCCCCCGCGCTCACGAATCAGGAATCGAGCGTCTCTTATATTGACCGCGTCAATATCTACAGGCTGGCCGAGCGGCGCGACGAAGAGCCGATCCTGGAACCGGACGACTACGAGGAGTCCGCTGAGCTTATAGGCTTCCTCGACCGCGATACTATCGAAGCGCTCGCAGAGGATAAGGGCGC
>DASTET010000801.1:0-2914 GCA_035709445.1 Blastocatellia bacterium
TCTCCTCGGAGTTGTCTCTAAGTTGATGGCTTGAGTGAAACAGGCGCACGAGCAAGCCTTCCGTGCCCGCCTCCGGTCCCGCAAAATCGAGCAGGTGAAGCGACCCGCCGGGCTTGAGGACTCGCCGCACTTCTCGCAACGTTCCTTCCTTCACGTCCCTTTGAAGATGATGGAACATAAAGGAAGAAAGCACTCTATCAAAGGATGCATCTGCATAGGGAAGCTCGTCAGCATATCCCTGGTCGAACTGAACAGAGGCGCCTGTTCGTTCTGACTTGAGTCTTGCCCTGGCGAGCGCTTTCGGATCGGGATCGAGCCCGACCACTTCGACCTCCGGATGAAGGCGCTTGATCAGCGTAACCAGTGTGCCTGTGCCGCAGCCTATGTCGAGAACTCTGTGACCGGGCCGAATGACAGCCTGTTCCAGGAGCGTGCGCCTTGCCGCATCCCCGCCGAGAAGCTTCACGACAGGGTCGTAGAGCGGCAGCATCCAATCGTGGCCTGCGGCCGGAAGATAGGTTCTTGAATCTTCCATCATTAGTACGCCTCCTTCAACGCTCGCTTGTGTACACCGGCACCGAGCTACCGCGCGACGGAGTATGGCCGGCCTGTTTCTCCATGATCATAACTTGTGCTCCGTATCGGCTCCCAGCCCGCCGCTCGGGCAATACAGATTATGTGCAGGATAACGAGCAGCGGAACCGCAAAGGTGGGGATCAGGCTCAGAGGCAACACGGTCATCGCTTCTGTACCCGGTCGATATCCGAGCGGTCCGGCAAGCACACCGGTCGTTACCGCAGCCGCAAGATCGAGTATTCCAAGGATGTGCCAGGATGTGAAGCTTCGCCGGTGGCCAGGCTTTGCGAGATATATCGCGACGATCGGCGCTGTCAGCCCAATTGCTATGTCGCCCCAGCCGGCAGGCAGTGCGAAGAATTCCGGCAGGGTTTTATAAGAAGCGAGCACGAGAAACACAAACCCGCCAATTCTCCAGGAATGCGCGATGGTCAGGATGCGAGCGTCAAGCGATAATGCAAACTGCCGGAAGGATGGTGACGCAGCGAACCACAACAGGAAAAGGGCAATCGGGACAAGCGCTGCGATCAGCAGGGTTAGCGACAGACTGTTGGAGTCTGCCCTAAATAACAGCAATGCAGATGCTGATATTGAGGCTGAAAACCACAAAGCGATCAGCACTGCAACGATTTTTCCATATCGGCTATTATTATGCTCTTTCATGACGAGCTCCTATTTCTTCTCAGCAAAATCAGTGATCACGTCGGTAAGTTCATTGGAAGCTTCGAGGAGGCTGCTCCAGCGTTCGTCGCCGAGAGCATCTCGGAGCCGGGCCTGGAGCTTCTTCCAATGCGGCAGAGCACGTTCGAGCTTGCGCTTCCCAGCCGGTGATAACTGCAACAGCCGCTCGCGCCGGTCCTCCCCTCTACGCGCCTGAATCCAGCCATCCCTGGACAGGATTTCAAGTGTGCGCGTCAGCGTGGTGCTATCAATGGCGAGCATTTGCCCGAGTTGGCCCTGAGTCATTTCGCCCTTCCTGGATAGCGCCTGCAGGAGGGTAAACTGGGTCGCCCGCAGCCCTGCGGGGCGCAGGGCCTCGTCATAGAGTTGAGTCAGCGACCGCGAAACTCTGCGGATGCTGGCGCACATGCAGGGTAGCCCCGCTGTTGATGAGCCATCTCTCTTCATCTTCGAGCCTCCTTCACACTACATTATATGCATATACATATATCGAAGTTCCGAAAAAATAGCATACTGATGAATCAGAGAAAGAGGGCTTTTCTGTCTGTCGATTGCAGCATGGAACTGGATGTAAGCAATAGAGGGAGGATGAGGCGTCGATTCCGTTATAAAGAGAAATAGGGGGCAGCAGGCTCGTCGAGCAGGTAATCACCATTATTACCTGCTCAAATTCTCCTCCCTCGCAAGATTGACAGGCTCGACCTGCCGGTCTAGATTAGGCGCATTCAGCTGTAAACCAGTTCGGGAGATTCAAGCAAAATGCCTCAGAGATTGCGCAGACTGCTTTCATTAATACTTCTCATCCTGCTGTTCAACGGATCTGGTCTGGCGCACCCTGTAGCTCAAGAACAGACTCATGAAGTGACTATTCTCTATACCAACGACTTCCACAGTGCCTTTGATCCTATCCCCGCCTACTGGCTTGAGGGCTCGCCAAGGCTTGGCGGCGCAGCCGAGCTCACTACCCTGATCAACCAGATCCGCAAGCGCGACCGGACGGTCTTCCTGTTCGATACAGGCGATATGTTCACCGGGATGCTATCTAACCTGACCCGAGGCGAGGCGCTGATGGAGATGATGATGAGCATGGGCTATGACGCTATGGCGATCGGCAACCACGAGTTCGATTACGGCGCGGATAACTTCCAGAAGCAGATGTACCGTGTCCCGTTTCCTGTGCTTGGCGCGAACATCTTCTATAAGGGAACGAACCATCCTTTTAGCAGGCCCTACACGATTATAGAGCGCAACGGGGTCCGTCTGGGTGTGATCGGGATAATCGGTCAGGACGCGCGCAGCGTCGCGCTTCCTTCCGGGATAACGAACCTGGATTTTCTCGATCCCATCCCCGTCGTTAGAGAAGCAGTAAAGGAACTCAAGCATCATGTGGATTTGATAGTAGTGCTCGCGCACCAGGGCAAGACTGGTCCCATGCAGACCGATGCGGAAGCCCGGCAGGAAGTGCAGCGCGACTTTGAAGAGGACATAAGGCTCTGCGGAGAGGTTGAGGGGATAGACGTGTTCGTCGGCGGGCATGCCCATCGCGGGATTGAGAAGCCGTACGTGCACCCGAAGACAGGCACACTCATAGTCCAGACTTATGGATACGGGACGAGGCTGGGGTATCTGAAGCTGCGTATCAAGGGCGGGAAGGTAA
>DASTET010000802.1:0-6279 GCA_035709445.1 Blastocatellia bacterium
GGCTGTGAGTTACGTAAATGATCGGGAGACCGAGATCGCGGTTGAGGTCTTTCAGGTCCCGGATTATGCCGAGCTTCGTCGACTCATCTATGGCGGAAAGCGGCTCGTCAAGAAGCAGTATCCTCGGCCCGTAACAGAGGGCGCGCGCAAGCGCCGCTCGCTGGGCCTCCCCGCCCGATATCTCGCGCGGCAGCCTCTCTGCTGTGTGCTCGATGTGTAACGCCTCCATCATGCGAAGCGCGCGGTCGGCCCTCTCGCGTCGGCTCCCGGCTTCGATGCCGAACTCGACGTTGGCGCGAACCGAGATATGCGGAAACAACGCCAGGTTTTGAAAGACATATCCCACGCGCCGTTTTCTTACAGGCAGATCGATCCTCTGGTCTGAATCAAAAAGCGCATCGCCGTTAATGGCAATCCTGCCCGAATCAGGTCTCATCAATCCGGCGATCAATTGAAGGGTGGTCGTCTTCCCTGAACCCGACCGCCCGAAGAGCACGGTCACGCCGGGACTCGCTTCGAATTCGACGTCGAGAGAAAAGATGCCGGGCGTCACGCCTTCGACCTCGACACCCTGCGCTAGGCTCGACAGCCCAATATCTTTTCTTATCCTCACCGATAACATCAGAAATGATCAGCCGTCGTCTTTGACCAGCCTGTTAGTTATATAGACCAGCGAGAGGGCCACAAACGAAAGGATCAACACCAGTGTGAGCGCATACTCGCCGCGCCCGGCCTGAGTTGCATCGTAAATTGCAATCGCCGCAGTCTGTGTTCGACCTGGGATGTTGCCGGCCACCATCAGCGTAGCCCCGAAATCGCCGAGGGCGCGGGCGAACGAGAGTATCGCCGCAGCAGCTATGCCGCGAGATGCGAGCGGGAGCGTCACCCGGCGGAATACCCTCCATTCGGACTGGCCGAGCGTTCGGGCCGCGTCTTCGAGGCTGCGGTCTACGGAGGCGATTGCGGCGCGCGCAGACTTGGCCATCAGAGGGAGCGCGCCGACGCTCGCCGCCACCACCGCGCCCTGCCACGTGAAGACGAGGGGCTGTCCCGTGACGGTTTCAATAGCCCGGCCAACCGGGCTCGACCTGCCGAGCAGGACCAGCAGATAGTAGCCGAGGACTGTCGGCGGCAAAACGAGCGGCAGGGTGATCAAAGAGTCCAGAAGCTCTCTTCCCCAGAAGCGCCTGCGGGCAAGCAGCCAGCCGAGCGCAACGCCCGTCACTACTACAATCAAGGTAGCGATCAAAGCGACTCTCAGCGAGAGCGCAAGCGGGAACCAGTCTATCTCGTCCATCGCGTGATGAAGATACCACACTCGCCGAGCCCCGACTAACGGAGCTTGCGCTGTACTAGCACGCGAAAATTGTCGCTCACGCCGCCCGGAACAAAGAGGTTCTTTATTGCCAGCCTCGATTTCAGATCGTCCAGATTCTGCGAAGCCCCCATCGCCGCTATCTTATCGATCAAGCCCATGCGTAAGAGGAAGGCCGATTGACGCTCATAGCTTATCGGCTCAAGCCCAAAGTCGCGGCCATACTCGATCAGGGCCGTGAAGTTGACGCTTGCGGTTACGTCCTGCTCGCCCACCCGCTCAAGCGGCGACTCGACGAGTCGGTGCCTGTAAAACGAGCGGACCGTCCCCTCGCGGCGTTCGGGAGAATATAGATGTCCGGCAATATCGCCATAATCGATTGTCATGAGGTGGCCGCGCTTGATTGCGCGAGATACCCGCCCCAGCCAATCTATCGCGTCGAGCCCTGCTTCGATGATCTGCCCTTTCGGCAGCCTCACCTGCATCCGCTCAAGATACTCCCGAAGCCTCTCTGTCGATGGATGTCCCCAGAGATATCTCAGCCTCAGACCCGATTCAGTCGAAGCGACATATAATTCTTCGAGCCCCCTGCCGCTCAACCGGACCCTGTGAACCGGAAAAGCATCGACCAGCTCGTTCGAGAAAAAGATTGCATCGAGCGGCGCGCTCTCAAGCGCTTCAAGCTCGCGCCACTCGACCGCTTCTTTAAAACCGGCGAGCCTATCTACCTGCAACGCGCGCATGGCGGGGCTGGTTTCGACGATCAGGTATTTGATCTGAGAAGCAATCGGCGCATGCTCTTCAAAGATTGCCGTAAGGATGTCGGAGGCGAGCTGGCCGGTTCCCGCCCCCATTTCAACAAGCGTGAGCGGCGCTGGCGAATCCTTCTCCCATAACTCGATCATGCACCGGGCCAGTATGGCCCCGAACGCGGAGTGGACGTTGCTGGAAGTGTAGTAATCGCCTTCGGGCCCTATCTTCGACCTGTCGGAGTTGTAATAGCCGAGACTATCATCGTAAAGTGCTGCCTGCATGAAGTCGCGAAAAGTGATCGGGCCGCACCGCTCTATGCGCGAGATGATCTGCTGTTCTAGCACTGTTGGTTGCGAATCCATGAGCAAACCGCCGCTAAATGAAAAACGCAGGGAGCAAAGGACTCCCCGCGCCTTCAATCTGACACACGAACAGATTATCTAAAATTCTCTTACGCCGCCTGACCGTCGTCCTGCTTGCCTTCGACCTCTTCCTGGCTGATGTTGCCCCGACCAAAGAGGAACCGGGTCGGATGCTCCTGCATGATCTTGTCTTGAAGCCGCATCAGGCCGTAAAGCAACGCCTCGGGCCGGGGCGGGCAACCCGGTATATAAACATCTACCGGCACGATGCGGTCGACGCCCTGAAGCGTCGAGTAGGTCGGGAAAGGGCCGCCCGTCGAGGCGCATGCGCCCATTGCTATGCACCATTTCGGCTCAGGCATCTGGTCCCACACGCGCTTGATGACGGGAGCCATCTTGAGGGTCGGCGTGCCCGCAACGATCATCAGGTCGCTTTGTCTCGGGCTCGGACGAAACACGCCGGCCCCGAACCGGTCCATATCGAACCGCGATGCGCCTGTAGCCATCATCTCTATGGCGCAGCAGGCCAACCCGAACGTCATTGGCCAGAGCGCCGACTTTCGCGCCCAGTTGAATACAAAATCGACCGTCGAAGTGATAATGCCGCTTGATGATTCGATGACCTGTTGATTTTCGTTCGCCATAACTCTCACCTGAAAAAGATTGCTATGCCCATTCGAGCGCGCCCTTGCGCCATGCATAATAATAACCGATGACCAGTATGCCGATGAATATGAGCATCTCGATCAGCCCGAAGAGCGCAAGCCTGTCATAGATGACTGCCCACGGAAACAGGAACACGACCTCGACATCGAAGACCAGAAACAGCATGGCGACGATATAGAAGCGGACCGATATCCGCTCGCGGGCATCGCCGATAGGATCGATGCCGCATTCATACGGCATGAGCTTCTCGCGCTCGAATACGCGCCGCTGAAGCAGCCTCGATACGCCGAGCAATACTATGGGCAGGAGCACGGCTATAAGGAAGAAGATGATTATGGGTATGTAGCCGTAGATCGGCGCGGTAGTCTGTTGCAGAAACGCCAGCATCACAGTCATCGCGATTACCTGTATTGATTCGGGAATCAGTAACTTAAATCAAGCACATCATAGTTTTCGGCAGAGCGCGTTGTCAAGTGAGCGAAAGGAGGACAGCCGCAGATGCGCGCGAACTGTCGCGGGTAAGACCCGGTCTGCCGGTTTTCTATCTGCGCATTTTTGCGTAAATCCGCGGCACACTTTCTCAGGTTGCAAAGCGTCGATGATTTCGATTAAGGTACTCTCTTTAATGATGCGAAAGTGGCGGAACTGGCAGACGCGCCAGACTTAGGATCTGGTACCGAGAGGTGTGGGGGTTCGAGTCCCCCCTTTCGCACCAAGTCAGTTGTCAGTGGTCGGTTGTCGGGCATGAAGATTTTGCCGAGAACCTTTTACTAATTTCAGACGGCTGGCGATTTGATACAGAGATGAATATAACCGTTACAGACCAAGAGCATTGTAAGAAGCAACTGAGACTTGAAATCCCCGCCGCAACAGTCCGAGCAGAAACAGACAAGCTGGCATCGAACCTCGCCCGTCAGGTCAACATCCCCGGCTTCAGACGCGGGCATGTCCCTCCATCCGTCGTCAAGACCAGGTTCAAAAAAGAGCTGCGCGACGAGATGATCTCGCATCTTTTGCCCGAAGCCTTACACGACGCGATAACACAGAAGGACCTGAAGGTGGTCGGCGAGCCGAAGATAGATGAGCTGAAGTTCGGCGAAGACGATTCAATAAACGTAACAGTCACCGTAGAGGTCGCGCCTGAATTCGAGCTGGCCAACTATAAAGGCATGCCTCTGAGAAAGCGGGTCTATAAGATCGGCGAGGAGGATGTCGAAAAGACTATCAACCGGCTGCGCGAAAGATTCGCCGAGCTTAAGCCCGTAGAGGAGCGGGGCGCGGAGGAAGGCGACATCGTTACAACAAACATAACCGGCAGGGTCTCGTCCCCCCCTTCGGAAGAGGCTGAAACGGAAGAAGCTGAAGCGAAAGAGCAGGAAGAGATCAAACAACAGGAAGTCAAGATCGAGCTTGGCGCCAAAGGGGTGCTCAAAGAGTTTACCGATGGGCTGATGGGCGCGCGCGCGGGCGACACTCGCACTTTTACGGTCGAGTATCCGGCAGACTACAAACCCGAAGAGCTTGCCGGGCGCGAGGTCAGTTACAGCGCCGAAGTGGTTGCGGTCCACGTGAAGGAGTTGCCTGAGCCCGATGATGAATTTGCCCGCAGCGTCGACGCGGAGATGAACTCCATTGAAGAGTTGCGCGCGAAGGTTCGATCGAACCTCGAACACGAGGTTGAACACCGCTCGGATGATGAGCTTCGGGGGGCGGCGATAGATCAGCTTATAGCCCGGAACGGTTTCGAGCTGCCCGAACTGGTCGTAGAGAAACAGATCGATACACGCTTCAACAGCTTCGTTCGCGAGCTGGCCGGTCAGGGGCTAGACCCGCGTATGCTAAAAGTCGATTGGGGGCAGATTCGCGACTCGCAAAGAGAGAGGGCCGAAAGAGATGTCCGCCTCTCATTCATACTCAGCCGAATAGCCGAAACCGAAGAGATAGAGCCGAGCGAGGATGAGATGGACCAGGAGGTAGAAAGGCTCGCCGAGAGTCTCGGTCAAAGCCTCGCCTCTCTGAAGGCGCGCTTGACAAAGGAGGGTATGCTGGATAGTATCAAGGAGCAGGTCCGAAGCCGCAAAGCCCTTGATTTAGTAATAGCTTCCGCCGATATAAAGACTGAAGAGGTAGAGAAGCAGAGTGTAGAGACGGCAGAGACCGGCGACGAGATTGGGCAAGCTGAGGGATGAGGTGATTCCTTGATATGAACTGTGACTCTCAGTTCTTTCCCGATCGCATATGGTGGACATCAGACTCTATTTCGGGCTCCCTCAGTCGTGTAAGAAAAAAGCAACTTCCGGCGTTGGCAAAAGAGAAGTATAATAAACGCCATGAATGACAATAAGGACAAGGAAGGTATTCCGCATATGGCGCTTGTTCCGATGGTGGTCGAGCAGACCGCACGTGGCGAGCGTGCTTTCGACATATACTCGCGCCTTCTGAAAGACAATATCATCTTCATAGGTACCCCCATCGACGACACGATAGCCAATCTCGTTGTCGCCCAGCTCCTGTTTCTTGAAGCAGAAGACCCGGACCGCGACATCTCGCTCTACATAAACAGCCCCGGCGGATCGATCACGGCGGGGATGGCTATTTACGATACGATGCAGTTCATACGACCTGATGTGACGACCATCTGCGTCGGGCAGTGCGCTTCGATGGGGGCGTTGCTCCTGGCGGCGGGCGCGGCGGGCAAGCGGTTCGCCCTCCCAAACTCTCGCATACTGATTCACCAGCCTTCCATAGGCGGGATATCGGGCCAGGCCACCGATATAAGGATCCATGCCGAAGAGATCATGCGCATGCGCCAGCTCACAAGTCAGATATTGTCCAAGCACAGCGGTCAGCCAATCGATGTGATCGAGCGCGACGTTGAGCGCGACAGGATAATGAGCGCGTTTCAGGCCAAGGAGTACGGCCTGATCGACCAGGTGATCACTCACCGCGAGTGACGGGATGAAGTAACAGGATTCAGACTTCACTACTTTTGAAGTGCCTCCGTAACAAACTGAGTGGAATTTCTCGAAGATCGGAGACCGGATGAGACGAGGCGACGACACACTGCGCTGCTCCTTTTGCGGCAAGTCGCAGAACGAAGTAAAGAAGCTTATTGCCGGTCCCACCGTTTATATCTGCAACGAATGCATTGATATCTGCAACGAGATCATAACGGACGATCAG
>DASTET010000803.1:0-2091 GCA_035709445.1 Blastocatellia bacterium
CCTAAGACCCGTCATATCATCTTTTCTTGCTTGATCATTCATCTGTGCATCCCCCTATGTTTGCTTCCAAGCAAGTGTCTGCCTGCTGAGGCTATTGAGTCTGCTATTAGACTGCAAAAGGATGTGCTCATTGAGTGCGCCACTCTATCCTTGAGAGCATGCCTTGTCAATGGGACCCGGGGTGGGCTAGTCCGCCCCTCCTGATATATCAGCGTGAAGCGTATTGGACCCGCCTGCGGCGATTCGCCGGGAGTTTGACCCGTTAGTCCCTCGACAGCTTACAGGGCGATTCTGAGCGATTGCGTCGGGGCCTCAATCCCATGAGGCGGTCTATCGACGATGAGGCTTGGAGGCTTCACCTGATTGACAATGCATTGCCTGAGGAATAGACTCTCGCTGCCTCGCCTGTTAGGTAGGCACCCTTTCCGCACTCTCACATAAGGAGAATCCTTAAGATGAAAATTAACCACCTCACACTTCGCATAGCCCTGCTCATTATGTTGATGCTCAATCTCACTACTCTATCTGCCCGATTGCAAGCCGACACGGGAAGCTGCGGCGGACAGATTATCACGCTGCCTTTTACTGATGTCATGGGTAATCCCTTCTTCTGCCAGATCGCCGCCGCTTACTTTTCCGGGCTTACAAACGGAACTTCAGCTACTACCTACACGCCATCTCAGGCAGTGCCGCGAGAGCAGATGGCAGCATTCGTCTCGCGGACTCTGGACCAGTCGGTCAGGCGAAGCAGCAAGCGGGCCGCTCTCGGGCGCTGGTGGCTGCCTAATTCTATCGAGGCTTTTGGCGTCAGCGGCGTGCAACTGGCCCCCCAGTATGTCGTTTCAGACGGCGCGGACCTCTGGGTCTCGAACACCTCAAGTAACACCATAACCCGGGTGCGCGCCAGCGATGGCCAGACGCTTGGGAATTACACCGGTGTGCCGACGCCAGAAGGGATCATAGTCGTTGGCGATAATGTATTCGTCGTCTCTTTCCAATCCCCGGGAAAGATTTATTCGGCACTTATAATCAACCAGCCACCCAGTTCTATGTCGCAATTTATGACGAGTTCACCTTTAGGTAATAACCCGGTCGGCATCACCTTTGACGGGCAGAACCTCTGGACCGCCAACTTCGGCACGGGGCTGGGCACGGGCTCTATCTCTAAGGTGGAATTAACAGGCTCTATTCCGCGCCCTTCGGTCACCTACGCGACAGGGTTCAGCCAGCCTACCGGTATCCTATTCGATGGCAGCAACCTCTGGGTCACTGATCGAGGCGACGATAAGCTGAAACGAGTGGACCCCGACAGTGGGACTGTTCTTAATGCGATAAGCGTCGGATCTGATCCCAATTTCCCGGTCTTCGATGGGACTAACCTGTGGGTGCCCTGTGGTAGCGCAAACACAGTTGCGGTGGTGAGGGCTGTGGGGGGCCTGCGCGACACGGTGCTGGCGCAGCTCACGGGCAATGGGCTGAGCGGGCCGATCCAGGCCGCCTTTGACGGGGAGCGCATACTGGTGACGAATTACACGAGCCCTGACAACAGGGTGTCGCTGTGGAAGGCCGCCGACCTGACGCCTATCGGTTCGTTCTCTTTACACGGGCCTAGTACGTGTAATAACTCGCCGACCGGGGCGTGCAGCGACGGGCTACATTTCTGGGTGACTCTATCACAGGGTACATGCGGTGTCCACGCACTTTACCGCCTCTAAGCTCGACTTTATCCAACTGTGAAGAGGGCAGAATCAATATGTGGCATGTTACCTCTTCGTTACATACAAGATATGGAGGCGCAGCTATTTTTGAAACATCCCAATCATCTCGTGATGTTTTAATATTGAATGCTGCGAACCAAAACGCTCGATACTCTCCATATTCTTTTCTCCGAAAATTAGATAAAGTCGAGCTAAGTCTATAATAATTTTAGGGTTATTTGTGCAACAACGCCTAAGCTCGACTTTATCCAATTTTGATCTTTGAAATGATAACGACAGGCCGTGTAAGCTGATGACCACTTCGCCAAAAGAGGTCTTCTTGAATGCTCACACTGCCTGTCGAGTTGTTGAATATCATTGTAGGGTTCGCTCC
>DASTET010000804.1:0-4810 GCA_035709445.1 Blastocatellia bacterium
GTCAAGCAACATCGCGCTGATGATTTCCGACATAGACGGCACCATAATCACTTCGAACCACGAAGTGACAGAGGCGACCCGTCAGGCGGCGGCCAGACTCTACGAGAGAGGCATACAACTGTCGCTCGCAAGCTCCAGGCCCGCGCGCAGCATACGCCCCATCGCCGAGGCGCTCAACCTGCGCTCGCCGTTCGCGGCGTTCAACGGGGCGCTCGTAGCCAGGGCCGACGGCGAAATCGTAGCGCGAAGCATCATCCCGCCCGAAGTGACCGCGCGTGTAAAGGCCATCGCAGACGATCTCGGGATAGACGTCTGGCTCTATGACGAGAACGAATGGTACGCGTCGAACCGCAACGCCTTCGTCGACCGCGAAGAGCACACCTCCGGGTTCAGCCCGAATATGGAGCTGTACGACGAGAAGATCGCCCGTGAGCTAAACAAGCTGACGGTCGTCGGCAAGCCTGAGCTTGTCGCCGAGGTCGAGCAGCGCGTGCTGGCCGAGCTTGCAAGCGAGGTATCGGCCTCGCGCTCGAAGCCTCGGTTCCTCGATGTGACGAGCTACGGGATACACAAGGGCACGGTCGTAGTCCGGCTCGCCGAGCTTTTAGGCATATCGACCGACGGCGTGGCGGTCATCGGCGACGGGCCGAACGACGTGGAGATGTTCAGACAGGCGGCCGTCAGCATAGCCATGGGTCAGGCGGTCGATGAGGTTAAGTCGGTCGCAAGCTGTGTGACGAGCTCGAACGACGATGAAGGCTGGGCCAGAGGGGTTGAAAAATATGTCCTCGGCGGGTACCAGTCTGCGGGAATCTGAGATTTGAGATTTGAGATTGAGATAGAGAGGAGCAGAGATGTCTACCGGAAAAGCTATAGCAAAGCAGGGCAAGTTTGGAATGATCGGCCTTGGCGTCATGGGCCGAAACCTCGCGCTCAACGTCGAAGAGCACGGGTTCCCGGTCACGGTCTGGAACCTTGAGACCGAATGGACCGATAAATTCATAGGCGAGTACCAGGACAAGGAGTTCATCGGCTCGACGACGCTCGAAGAGTTCGTCGGAGCGCTCGAACGCCCGCGCCGCATAATGATGATGATCAAGGCGGGCGACCCCGTAGACCTTACGATCAAGGCTATCAAGCCGTTTCTTGAACGCGATGACATCTTGATCGACGGCGGAAACTCCTGGTTCAAGGACACGCAGCGGCGCGAGGCCGAGCTTAAAGGCGAGGGGTTCAACTTTTTCGGGTCAGGCGTTTCAGGCGGCGAAGAGGGGGCGCGACACGGCCCCTCGCTTATGCCGGGCGGCTCGCGCGAGGCGTATGAGCACGTTCGACCTATATTCGAAGCCATTGCGGCCAAGACCGACTCCGGCCCCTGCGTAACGTATTGCGGGCCGGACGGCGCGGGCCACTTCGTCAAGATGGTCCACAACGGCATAGAGTACGGCGATATGCAGCTCATCGCCGAAGCCTACGACATACTCAGAACGACGCTCGGTCTTGAGGCGGCGGAGCTGGCCGACATATTCGACGAGTGGGACCGGGGCAAGCTCAACTCGTTTCTGATCGAGATAACGGCAAAGATATTTCGCGTAAAGGATGACGATACGGGCCGCCCGCTCGTCGACTTAGTGCTCGATCGCGCCGAACAGAAAGGGACGGGCAAGTGGACCGTCCAGGTCGCGCTCGATCTGGGGATACCCGTGCCGACCATCGCCGCCGCGCTCGACGCGCGCGGGATTTCGAGCATAAAAGAGGAGCGTCTTCAGGCGAGCAAAATAATCCGGGGGCCGCGCACGCAGCGGACGCGAGGCGATAAAAAGAAGGTCATAGCCGCAGTTCACGACGCGCTCTATGCGTCGAAGATATGCTCCTACGCGCAGGGGCTCAATCTGATTCGCCGGGGGTCGGAAGAATATAACTGGGGCGTCGATCTCGGAGAGCTTGCGCGAATATGGAAAGGTGGGTGTATAATCCGCGCGCAGTTCCTCGATTCGATCATGAACGCTTATCGCCGTCGCCAAGACCTGCCGAACCTCCTGCTGGACGAAGAGTTCAACAGGTGGATTCAGTCCGCCCAGTCGAACTGGCGGCTGGCGGTCAAGACGGCGCAAAGCCTCGGCATTCCGGTTCCGGCAATGGGCGCGAGCCTCTCATACTTTGACAGTTATCGCACTGCCAACCTTCCTCAGAATCTGACGCAGGCGCAGCGAGACTTCTTCGGCTCGCATACATACGAACGCACAGACCATCCGGAGCTGGGTCATATACATACAGACTGGGTAAATATAACGAACTGACCCGGTGACGCGATCAGATTTGAGAAAGGAGAAGCTAATGACAGCACCGCAATACTCGCCGCATCAAAAGCTACTGGCCACGCCCGAAGACCGCATACTGGCCATTGACATTGGTGGGACGGGTCTTAAAGCCGCGCTACTCGATTATGAGGGGAATATGGTGACCGAGCGCCTCCGCGTGAAGACCCCGCATCCGCTCACGCCCGAGCTGCTGGTGGAGACCCTGGTCAAGCTCGTGGAGCCGCTTTCGGGGTACAGCTTTATTTCGGTCGGATTCCCCGGCGTGGTTCGCAACGGGAAGATAATAACCGCGCCGAACCTCGGGACCGACGTCCTCAAGGGGTTCAATATCGCGGGCGCGCTCGAAGAGGGGCTTGGCAAGCCGGTGCGGGTCGTCAACGACGCTGACATGCAGGGGCTGGGCGCCATCGAGGGGAAAGGCGTCGAGATGGTCATAACGCTCGGCACCGGGTTCGGCTCGTCGCTGTTTCTCGACGGCGAGCTAGGGCCGCACCTTGAGCTGGCCCACATGCCGTTTCGCGATAAGGACACGTTCGAGCAGCAACTGGGCGACCGCGCCCGCAAGAAGCTCGGCAAAAAGAAATGGAACCGGCGTGTGGAGCGGGCCATTAGCGCGGTGCGGACGCTCACGAACTTCGACAAGCTTTATATCGGCGGCGGCAACGCATCGAAGCTCGAATTCGATCTGCCCGCCGATACCAAGATCGTGTCGAACGATTTCGGGGTGAGGGGCGGGGCCTGGCTGTGGCGCGAGCGGGAACGCGACGAATAGTAACTGGGGGGAGCTATGTCGACACGAATGCTGAACAAGAGCGAAGCGCAGGTGCGAATCTATCGCGACGCCGAGGAGCTTGCGCTCAAGGCGGCCCGCCATTTTGCGCGGCTGGCCGACCAGTACGTCGTTGGCTGCGGGCGGTTCACGGTGGCGCTGTCGGGCGGCTCGACTCCGAAGGCGATGTTCTCTATCCTGGCCGCCAGTCCGTTTCTCGAAACCGTGCCATGGTCATCGATCTATTTCTTCTGGGGCGACGAGAGGACCGTTCCTCCCGACCATACGGACAGCAACTATCGCATGGCCAGTGAGACATTGCTCTCGAAGGCGCCCGTCCCCAGGGAGAACATATTCCGCATCCCGGCGGAGCTAGAAGACCCGGACCGCGCCGCGCGCGAGTACACCCAGACCCTCATGCAGTTTTTCATGAAGGGGCCGGGCGCGAGCACGACGGGGACCGCGCCGCTGTCGAACGTGCCGAGGTTCGACTTTGTGATGCTTGGCATGGGGCCGGACGGGCACACGGCATCGCTCTTTCCCGGCACTACCGCGCTTCATGCAAACGACCAGATAGCGGTCGCCAACTGGGTCGAAAAGTTCAACACCTTCAGGATCACGCTCACGGCGACGACGATCAACAACGCCCGCAACGTGACCTTCATCGCGGGCGGGGCCGACAAAGCGGAGACTCTTCACGGCGTGCTCGAAGGGCCTTACCAGCCGGAGGTCTATCCGAGCCAGCTCATACGCCCTCGCAACGGTTCTCTGCTGTGGATGGTCGATGAAGCGGCGGCAAGGCTCCTCACGAGCCAGGGATAAGAATCCAGAATCCAGAAGTCAGAAGCCAGAAGTATTGGCGAAGCGACTTGATATTTTGGCGACGGCCTGAACTGGATTTAATCCACTTTTCTTCTGGATTCTGGATTCTGGATTCTGACTTCTGCTTTTCTACTGCGCCTCGACGGGCGCTCACAATACTATAACTGCCACCTTGGCATAGAGGGATTAAACCTATGACTGCAACACCCAGAGCCGAACTAGCAAAGATAGGAATGGTTGGACTGGCCGTGATGGGAGAGAACCTCGCGCTCAATATCGCGCGCAACGGCTACCCCATCGCCGTCTATAACCGTGACACGTCAAAAGTCGACAAGTTTTTAAACCGCGCCAAAACGCACGCCGAAGGCCAGCAGGTCATCGGCGCTTATTCGATGGAGGAGTTCGTCAACTCGCTCGAAACGCCGCGCAAGATCATCCTGCTCGTAAAAGCGGGCGGGGCCGTCGATGCCGTGATCGAGCAGCTCAAGCCGCTGCTTGAAAAGGGCGACATAATAATCGACGGCGGCAATTCATATTTCCAGAACACGATCCGGCGTGAAAAAGAGCTCAAAGAGGTCGGGCTCAACTTCATCGGCTGCGGCGTGTCGGGCGGCGAAAAGGGCGCGCTCTGGGGGCCATCACTTATGCCCGGCGGCGACCCTAAAGCGTACGAGAACCTCAAGCCGATCTGGGAAAAGATAGCCGCGCAGGTCGATGACGGCCCCTGCGTAACGTATTGCGGGCCGGACGGCGCGGGCCACTTCGTCAAGATGGTCCACAACGGGATCGAGTACGGCATCATGCAGGCGATCGCCGAGGGCTTCGACATCATGAAGGGCGCCGCGAACCCGACGGTCGCCCCGGAGCACCGCTACACGCTGCCGGTGCACGAGGTCGC